>NZ_FPCB01000031.1:0-91640 GCF_900116815.1 Methylobacterium sp. 174MFSha1.1
TCATCTGGTTCTGGATGGCGGCGATCTCGGTCTGGACCTTCGAGCGGTCGACGCCCGGCTGCAGCGCGGTCTGCAGCTTGCTGCGCAGGGTCTGCAGGTTGGTGATGATGCTGGACACGCCGTTATAGGCGGTGTCGACGGCCGAGGAGCCGAGGCCGAGGGAGTCCTTGACCGCCGAGAGCGAGGCGTTGTCGGTGCGCACCGTGGTGGCGATCGACCAGTAGGCGGCGTTGTCCGAGGCGGCCGAGACGCGCTGGCCGGTGGAGACGCGGTTGCTGGTCGTGTCGAGGTTCTGGCTGATGGACTTGAGCGTGGTCAGCGCCGTCATCGCGGCGGTGTTGGTCAGGAGGCTGGTCACGGCTGATGGTTCCGGTGTTGCGCGGTGGCGGGAATGTGCAGGAGTCCGGGCTCGTACCGGTGCAGAGCGGCCCGGCTGGGTCCGCGGGCTTCATCAGCCCGCGAACCGTCACCTCACCGTCTGAGCTTTCAACACATCCGGCTTCTCACCGGGGTCAGCGGATCGACATCATGTCTAGGGCAGTTTATGCCCTCCGCTGATCCTGTCGCCGCGGTCTTTGTGGGCCCCGGCGACAGGGAGGACTATCGCGATACCCGCCTTATCAAGCGCTTAAGCCGCCCCGGACCCGGCGAGATGCCTGGGGAAAACCCGGAAAAGCCGAGATAAGCCGCGATAGACTCAAGCCGAATCTCCGCCGCCGCGGCGGTGGGAATCCGCGGCCCTGAGCCCGGACGCCACGGCCGATTGTCCCAAAAAGCCCCGCGCAAGCCACCGGCCTTAGAGCCTTGAGGCCTCAAGACGGAGCGTTGCGGGAAATGGGAATCCTCGTCGGCCTGCTCATCGCCATCGGCTGCATGCTCGGCGGCTTCGTGGCCATGGGCGGCCACCTGATCGTGATCTGGCAGCCCTGGGAGTTCGTCATCATCGGCGGCATGGCGGCCGGCACCTTCGTGATCGCCAACCCGATGAAGACGGTGGTCGATTCCGGCAAGGCGACCATGGAGGCGTTCACCGGCAAGGGCCCGAAGCGCAAGGACTTCCTGTCGCTGCTCGGCCTGATCCACGCCCTCCTGCGCGAGATCAAGACCAAGCCGCGCAACGAGGTCGAGACCCATTTCGACGATCCCGGGAATTCCGAGATCTTCAAGAACTACCCCGACGTGGTGAAGGACCAGGGCCTGGTCCTGTTCATCTGCGACTATTGCCGGCTGATCCTGATCGGCGGCGCCCGCTCGCACGAGATCGAGGCGCTGATGGAGGAGGAGATCGGCACGCACAAGAAGTACGCGCTCAAGCCCTACAACGCGATCAACACGGTGGCGGAGGCGCTGCCGGCGCTCGGGATCGTCGCGGCGGTGCTCGGCATCGTGAAGGCGATGGGCGCGCTCGACCAGTCGCCGCAGATCCTCGGCGGCCTCATCGGCGCGGCGCTCGTCGGCACGTTCTTCGGGGTGTTCGCGTCCTACGGCGTGCTGGCGCCGCTCGCCATCAAGGTGAAGGGCGTGCGCGAGAAGCAGTGCTCGGTCTACACCATCGTGAAGCAGAGCCTGATCGCCTACATGAACGGTGCCCTTCCCCAGGTGGCGATCGAGCACGGCCGCAAGGGCATCGCCGCGCCCGACCGCCCGACCATCGACGAGGTCGAGGCCGCCACCGTGCCGGGCGCCCAGAACCGCGAGGCGGCCTGACCGTGGACCGGCCGCGCAGCGGCCTGATGCACATCCCCCGAGACGCGGCCTGACGAGAGCCGGGACACTCCGATCCATGACCGAACCCGCGACCGGCCCCCTCTCCGGCTCCACGCCCGGCCCCTCCGATCCGGCGATCCTCCGGAGCCCCGCCGACATCCGCGCCCGCATCCAGGAGGCCGCCGGCCTCTCCCTGGACCGGCTGCCGATGCTGCAGCTCATCTTCGACCGCCTGGCCACCGCCTGCGGCGACAGCCTCAAGCACCTCGCCGCCTCGTCGGTCCTGTACTCGCTGAACGGCGTCGAGAGCGGACGCTTCGGCGAGCTCCTCGACGTCTACGACGCCAAGGCGGTGGTGGGCATCTTCAGCGCCCCGGCCTGGGACGGCCACATCCTGGTCGGCCTCGACCGCGACTTCGTCTTCACCATGGTGGAGGTGCTGTTCGGCGCCGACGGCACCGAGCAGCCGGTCGACGACGAGCGCGCCTTCTCGGCGATCGAGCTGCGCATCGCCCACATGATCCTGGAGCAGGTCGGCCGGGCGCTCGAATCCTCGTTCGGCCTCGTCTCGAAGACGGCGTTCCACCTGGAGCGCACCGAGACCCGGATGGAATTCGCGGTGATCGGCCGGCGCAGCAACAAGGCGATCCAGGCCAAGTTCCTGATCCAGGGGCTCAGCCGCGGCGGCGAGATGTTCCTCATCCTGCCGCAATCGGTGCTCAACCCGCTGCGCCCGAGCCTCGCCAAGGTGCTGACCGGCGAGACCAACACCCGCCGCGACCCGCGCTGGACGAGCCAGATCGCCGCCGAGGTGCAGAAGACCACGGTGCACCTGCGCGCCGTGCTGGAGGAGCGCCACCTGACGCTCGGCGAGATCGCCGGGCTGAAGGTCGGACAGGTGATCGCCCTCGACGCCACCCCGGCGACGCGGATCAAGCTCGAGGGCAACGACAAGCCGCTGTTCTGGTGTCAGGCCGGGCAGTCTCAGGGGGCCTACGTCCTGCGGATCGACGAGGCCATCAATCAGGACAAGGAGGGAGCGGAGCATGGTGTCGCTGGTTGACGGAGTGCTGCTCGCCGCCCTCGTCGGCACCAATGCCTGCGTGCTGCCGCTCTACCTGAAGCTCAAGCGCCTCGACCGCGCCCAGGCCGAGTACGGGCGCGCGGTCGCGGCCTCCGGCCACGCGCTCGCCAGCGCCGGCGAGGCGGTGCGCAGCTTCACCGGCGAGGGCCGGGCGGTGCTCGAGGCGCTCGCCGCCAAGATCGACGAGGCGAAGGCGACGCTCGACGCCCTCGAGGCCGGCCGGCGCGAGGCGGCCCGGGCCGAGGGACGGCGCTGAGTGTCATTCACCGAAAGGGGCCAACGGTCCGGCGGCAAAGTTGCGTGCATGGTACCGCGGCACCGGCTCGGCGTGAGCGGACCGACGTGAAGCCCTCCGTGTCATCCCGGGGCCGCGAAAGCGGAACCCGGGATCCATAACCGCCGACTGCGCAAGATCGGGCTGAACGCGCTCCGCCTCGTCCGACTGCGTCGGCGGTTATGGATCCCGGGTTCTCGCCTCCGGCGAGCCTCGGGATGACACGGGGGGCTTCAAGGCCGCCCGATGACGCGCGTGATGCTCTTTGGGACAAGGTCGCGGGTGGGAAGGCCGACATCCCCGTCGTTGGATGCTGCGTCCGGAGCATCGCTTTCGCTGCATCCCCTGCACGGTCCGGTATCGATTCGGCGCGAGACTGCGCCCTGCCCGAACGCGGACGCCGACAGGCGTCCCACGCCGGGACTCCGGTCTCGCTGCGCCGGCAAGGCACGACGGATGAAGCCAGGCCGAATGACGCCATCACACCCGGCCGCAAGCATGCGCCGCAAGCCTCGGATCAGCTTGAGCGCCTAGACCTGTCAGGGACATTTCGAGACTTCCACGCGAGCCCGCGATGAGCACGAGCCCCTTCCCCGATGCCGGCGCCAGCGCCGCCTTCCCGAACCAAGGCTCGCCAGCAGCCGAGGACGGACGCAACCTCGATTCGATCCTGCGCATCCCGGTCCTGGTGCAGGTCGTGCTCGGCTCGGCCACCATGCCGGTCGCCAACCTGATGAAGCTCGGCCGCGGCGCCGTCGTGCCCCTCGACCACCGGGTCGGCGAGCCGGTCGACGTGATGGTCAACGGCCGGGTGATCGCCCGGGGCGAGATCGTCATCGTCGAGGAGGATAATTCCCGCTTCGGCGTCTCGCTGACCGAGGTGGTCGGCCCGGCCGACGCCGCACAGAACGGCTGACCCGCGTGAACGTCTCGGTGTCCCCCTCGGCCCTGCGCAGCGCCTCGCGGCAGCTCGCACCCGTCGACCAGGTCGCGACGCTGCTCCTGGCCATGGGCAAGCCCGCGGCGGGGCGCCTGCTCAAGTATTTCGAGCCGGACGAGATCAAGCGGATCACCCACTCGGCCTCGCGGCTCGGCGCGGTGAACCCCGACCAGGTCGACAGCGTGGTCGAGAGCTTCGCCGAGGAGTTCGCCAGCGGCGCGAGCCTCGTCGGCACGGTGCAGGAGGTCGAGAAGCTCCTCACCGGCCTGCTCCCGGCCGATCAGCTCGCCGACATCCTGGCCGAGGTGCGCGGCAACGCCAACCGCTCGGTCTGGGAGCGCATGGCGACGGTGTCGGAGAGCGTGCTGGCGAGCTACCTGGTCAAGGAGCACCCGCAGACCGCCGCCCTGATCCTGTCGAAGGTCAAGCCCGCTATCGCCGCCAAGGTGATGGGACACCTGCCGCTGCCGGTGCGCAACACCGTGATGCGGCGGATGCTGACCTTCAAGCCGGTGACCGACGAGGTGATGCAGGCGGTCGAGCGCGCCCTGCACGAGGACTTCCTGGTCAACGGCTCGCGCAATTCCGGCGCCGACACCCACGCCAAGATGGCCGACATCATCAACAAGATGGACCGCCAGCAGATGGACGAGGCGCTCACCAGCCTCGCCGATTCGCGGCCGAAATCGGTCGAGATCCTCAAGGGCCTGCTGTTCACCTTCGACGACATCGTCAAGCTGGCGCCGCGCGCGCGCACCACCCTGTTCGACGCGGTGCCCAACGACCGCCTGGTGCTGGCGCTGAAGGGCACCGACGCGGAGTTCCGCACGGTGGTGCTGAGCGCGCTGTCGGCCCGCGTGCGCCGCATGGTCGAGCACGAGCTCAACGGCGGCGAGCCGGCCGCCCAGCGCGACGTGATGGAGGCGCGCCGCACCATCACCGACCTCGCCATGGACATGGCGGGCCGCGGCGAGATCGAGATCAACCCGGGAGGCGAGGATGAGGCCCTCATCCGCTGAGCGGTGCGGAATGACGCTCCCGACGGCGAGGCTCGCGCGGCGCGGTCCGACGCATGTCTGAGGAGACCGACCAGGAGAGCAAGACCGAGGCCGCCACCGAGCGGAAGGTGCGCGACGCGATCGAGAAGGGCAACGTGCCGTTCTCCCGCGAGGCGCCGGTCTTCGCCTCCATCCTCGGGCTCCTGGTCTCCCTGAGCCTGGTGGTGCGGGACCGGGCGACGGCGCTCGCCCGCGACCTGTCCTCGTTCCTCGACCATCCGGGCGGGTTCGCGCTCGGCAGCGCCGAGGACGCCCTGTCCCTGATGCACGCCACCGGCGGAGCGCTCGCCCGCTTCCTGACCCCGATCCTGCTGGTGCTGATCGGGTTCGGGCTCGTCGCCTCCCTCGCCCAGAACGTCCCGAGCCTCGTCGCCGACCGGATCGCCCCGAAATGGAACCGCATCTCCCCGGCCTCGGGCTGGGGCCGCATCTTCGGCCGCTCCGGCCAGGTCGAGTTCCTGAAAGCTGTCCTTAAAGTCTCCTCGGTCAGTCTCGTCGTCCTCCTGCTCCTGCGCTCGGAACAGGGCAAAGCCGTGAGTGCCATGTTCGTCGACCCGAGCCAGCTCCCCGAGCTGATCCTGACGACCGCGATCCGCCTGGTCTCAGCCGTCAGCATCGCCACCATCGTGATCGTCGCGGGCGACCTCGTCTGGGCGCGCCTGCGCTGGCAGCGCTCGCTCAAGATGTCGCGCCAGGAGATCAAGGACGAGCACAAGCAGATCGAGGGCGATCCGACCATCAAGGCGCGCCTGCGCTCGCTCGCCCAGGACCGCACCCGCAAGCGCATGCTCGGCCAGGTCGACCGCGCCACCGTGGTCATCGCCAACCCGACTCACTTCGCGATCGCCTTGCGCTACGAGCCGTCGGAAGGACCGGCGCCGATCGTGCTCGCCAAGGGCCAGGACCTGATCGCCCTGCGCATCCGCGAGATCGCCGAGCAGAAGGGCATCCCGGTGATCGAGGACAAGCCTCTGGCAAGGTCGCTGTACGATGCTGTCCAAGTCGACCAGATGATCCCCGCGGAGTTCTACCGCGCGGTGGCGCAGATCCTGTTCTTCCTGTTCGCGAGACAACGATGATCCCTCACGACCACGATCTCGCGCAGGCCCGGATCCCGTCCCGGGACGTGATCGCGGCGGCCGAGGAGGTCTTCGCGACGGCGCTCCGCGACTTCATCACCGAGTTCTGCCTGCTCGACGGCAGCGTGCTGATCGGCTGGGTGCGGGGCGAGCGCCACGGCAACATCGCCGACCTCGTCGCCTCCTCCGCCGAGCCGTTCTTCAAGCACGCGACGCTGACCTACGCCGACGCCGCCGACGTCTGCCTCGACTGGGGCCGCTCGATGCAGGTGGTGCTCGACATGGAGTTCGCCGCCAAGCCCGTGACGGTGTTCTTCAAGCTCGTCCTCGACGGCTGCTTCGTCGGGGTGGCGATCCAGCGCATCCTGGCCGAGGACGGCCCCCCCTTGCGCCTCGACGCCTTCGCCCGTGCCCTGTCGGACGCCCGGCTCTCCTGAGGTCTGACGCGGCCACGGCAAGGGGCTGGGCGGGCCCAGCTAACTCCGGCTTAACGCGTCCTCGCGCACACACCCGCGCCCCATCCTCAAAAAAGTCCTGCGAAGCGGGCTTGCTGCGGCGCAGCAGTCATTGACCGGCCGCGACGGCCCGGACATGACTTCGTTCGGCGCAAATCGGACACCGAAGGCTAATCGAACGGCGCGCGTACCCCGCCCGCCCGACGACCCAAGGTTCCGTGCCGGAGGCGCAAGACAGGGCACAGGTACGGGCTTCGCCACGCGGTGCGGTCCGGCCCGGCCCGATGAGGGTACGACAGATGTATTTCTTGGTTGATGCCAGGAAATCGGTGAATGCAGGCTTCAAGGCCGGGTTCGACCGGGAAGGAATTTCATCCTTCTCGCTCTCGCCTGAAGAGTTCACGAGCTGGATCGAATCGGCGTCCCGCAGCGACCTCGACGCGGTGCAGGGTTTTCTGCTGGGCGATTTCGACGAGCGCGCCCGCTGCGCGAGCGCGATCCGCCGGCAATCCCGCGCCCCGATCATCGCGCTGGCCGATTCGCGGTCGCTGGAACAGACCCTGGTGCTGTTCGACGCCGGCATCGACGACGTGCTGCCCAAGCCGGTCCACGTCCGTGAGATCCTGGCCCGGACCGAGGCGATCTGGCGCCGGGTCAACGGGGAGCAGGCGGCGAGTGTCCAGGCGTCCGGCTCCCAGGCGTCCGGCTCCGATGCCGCCCCGGCCTGCGACGGGCAGGCGCCGGCCCGGGGGCCCGAGCGGCTCCGGGTGTTCTTCGACGGGCGCGACCCCGAGATCGACGGCGTGCCCCTCTCGCTGCCCCGGCGCGAGCGCCACATCCTGGAATTCCTGGTGCGCAACCGCGGCCGGCGGGTGACCAAGACCCAGCTCTTCAACGGCGTGTACGGCGTCTACAGCGACGGCGTCGAGGAGAGCGTGGTCGAGGGCCATGTCAGCAAGCTGCGCAAGAAGCTGGCGCAGGCTCTCGGCCACGACCCGATCGAGGCGAAGCGCTACATCGGCTACACCTACGTCGGGTGAGGCGAAGCCTCACCGGCAGAACGTCCTCAGTGGCAGAAGGTCTTGGCGCCCGGCGTCCACTGGCCGAAGCCGGAGGCCACCATGTTGGCGATCACCCGGCAGACATACTGCTTCTGCGCCGGGTTGTTGTTCGGGCCGGCGTGGTAGCGCGCCACCGCCAGGGTCCAGCTGCCCTCCCGGGCCTTGAGCTCCTTCAGGAAGATCGTGGCGTACTCGACGTTCTGGCGCGGGTCGATCATCGCCTCGAGCGAGGAGAACTTCGCCCGGTGATAATGATGGTTGATCTGCATGCAGCCGAGATCGACCAGGCGCACGCCGCTGGCCTGCGCTTCCCCCAGGCGCCGGATCACGTCGGCGGCGTTCGACCCGAAATAGGCCTTGCCGCCGATATTCATGGCGTAGGGCTGCAACGAGCCGCGGTTGCCGCTCTCGGTCAGGCCGACGGCGTAGAGCATGCCCAGCGGCACGCCGTGGCGCGCGGCGGCCTGCGCCATCTGCTGCTCGCAGACGTTGCCGGTCGGCGGCAGCGGCGCCCGGGCGGACCCGGACACCGTGGCGGCGGCCTGCGCGCCCGCGACGGCGCTACAGGTAAAGGCCGCTGCGGTCGCGATCGCCCGAATGCGCATCATCTCTCTGCTCCATGCTCCGGCGCCCGCCTTCCTCGGGCGCGTCGGGGGTGCGGCGGGCCGGCTGGTCCGGGCTCGCGCCGCCATGCTGCTGCTGCCCGCCGGCGAAGGACGGGAGCGCCTGGCCGCCCCCTTGCGGGGAGGCGTCGGGCTGACCCGGCAGGCGGCCGGCCTGCACCGTGACGAGGTCCGGCTGGTAGCCGGCCTCGCGCACCAGGGCGGTGAGGAGACCGCCGTCGCGCCGCAGGAGCTCCGCGGTCTCCTCGCGCTCGGCGCGCAGGCTCATCTCCAGGCGCCCGTCCTGCAACCGCATCCGGACCTGGACCTGGCCGAGCTCCGCCGGGCGCAGCTGCAGGGTCAGGAGCCGCAACGGTCCCTCCGTCTGGGCGGCGGCGCTCCAGGCCGCCGCGACCGCACCGGCCCGGACCGAGGCGGGGTCGGGCAGGGAGGCAGCCCCGGTCGCCACCGCGTCCGCGATCTGCCGCAGGGTGGCGGCCGGCAAGGCCACCGGGACCGGCGCCGCCTCGACGGTCGGGACCGGGGTGGTCAGGCCCGCCGCCGAATCCTCGGCACGCCGCTCCCCGGGCGTCGCCGGGCCGACGGTCTTGATCTCCTGTGACGCCTTGGCCTCTGGCAGGAGCCTGGCCTCCGAGACGGGCATGGCGGCGCGCGCCGGACCGGCCTGCCGGGAGGATCGGGTCTCCTGGGAGGAGCCGGCCTCGCGGACAGTGCCGGGTTCCTGTTGGTAACCGGATTCCCGCGATGGCATCGCGGGACGCGCTTCGGCCGACGATGTCGTTCCGGTCGACGATCCGGCTCCGACAGGACGCCCGCCCTCGACCGAAAGCTTGGCCTCAGCCGGAGGCTTGGACTCGGATGACGATCTGGCTTCCGATGGGGAGGCCGCTCCCGGCGCAGGTGCGTTCGCGGTGGCCGGCCCGGCCATCGGGGCGGCGTCGCCGGTCAGCGGCCGAGGCCCGGAACCTTCCGGCATCCGAGCGGTCGCGGGGGTACCGACCGCCGCCTCGCGGGTCGGGGTGGCATGATCGGATCCCGACTCTCCCGTCACTGGTCGGGACGCGGCCGCCGGCACCGTCGAGGGAGTCGTCATCGTCTCGCCCGGCGGGGAGGCAACCGGTTCCGGGGCGATGGCACGGGCCTGACCGGTAGAGGATGGCGGCGGCGGTGGGGCATTCGGATCACCGGCCGGTCCGGCGAGTGTCCCGGGCAGTGCTGCCGCCGGCCGAGCGGCTGTCGCGACCGCCGACGGGATCGGCGAGGCGGGGTCGCGCAGGGGCAGGGCCGGGCCGCCGGCCGTCGCGGGAGCCGGAGCGCCGGAATTTGGCGGCGTCTCGGTCGGCACGGCACCGGTCCCGCCCGCGGGGCCGGCGGCATCGGAGACCGGGGAGGCTGACGCGGCGGCGAGCGGCTGCGGACGGGGCGCCGTCATGCCCGCCGAGGTGGGGAGCGGAGCCGGTGGCTGCGCTCCGGGCAGGGCGGTCCCCGGAGCGGTCGCGTCGCGCTGCGTCGCCGCTTCGCCGACGGGCGTCGCGGGCGCCTGGCTCGCCGGCGCCGGACGGGCCGCGACCGGTGCGAAATGGGTCTCCTGCGCGATCACGACCACGGCGGATCTCGGCATGGCGGCGGGCGCCATCGCCTGACCTGCCGCCGGATCGGCCGCAGGACCGGGGGTCTGCGGCGACGCGGCACTCACCGGAGCCGGGGCTGCCGGCGCGGCCGGGAGCGGGAATGGCAGCGCCGGATCGGCGCGCGTCGACCACGGCACGGCGGCCAACGGGGCCTCGTCGGCGGGCGCCGGCTCGGCCGCGGGCTCGGAGGTCTCGCCCTCCCCGTCCGATGCGGCCGGGACCTCGGCTTTCGCGGCCGGAGCCTCCGGGACGGGGATCGGGCGCAGCCCTGCGAGGTGGCGGGGCGGAGCCGCCTCTCGCGACGCGGGGCCGGCAAGCGGCGCGGCCTCCTCCGCCGGGGGGGGCTCGGTCGAGGAGATCGCGGTTGCGGGCACCTCGTGCGCGCGGGCCTGGATCGCGAGGATCCGGCTCGCGCCGGCGAGCGGGGGCGCGGAAGCGGCCGCGGCGGCGCTCCCGGGTCCAGGCAGGCTGCCGGGAGAGCCGGACGCGGCGGCTTGCGGTCCCGGGGGCGTACCCGATCCCGGGGTGCTCGCCGCCGGCATCGCCCCGGCGGAGCCAGGCATCTCGCTGGCGGGGGCCTGCGCGGGCACCCGGCCGGCGGCCCGCTCCATCAGGGCGGCGAGATCCGCGTCGCGCGGGCGGACGCCGCCCCGCGGGAGCGCGCCGGCAAGCAGCGTGTCCAGCGTCGCGGCGCCGAGGAGTGCGGTGCCCCGGTTCGCGGGGCGCGTCGCCCCCTCGGCGCGCGCGGCCGGGTCGGCCGCCGTCTCCGTCCCGGCCTCGGGCGGGGTCGCGGGCTCGGGGCGCTCGCGGCTCTCGAACTGGGTGAGCACGGCGTCGAAGCCGGCTCCGGCATCGGGGCGGGCCTGGTCGCCGGGGGTGCGCGCGCCGTCGAGGCGCGGGCGCGGGCCCGTCAGCATCGCGTCGAGGGGAGTCACGGGTCGGTCCTGTCGATCATCCGGTCGACCTGCGCGAGCGCTTCGCGCGCCCGGGCGATCGATGCGGCCTCGGGAATCTGGTGCCGGCCGGCCGGCGGGGCGGCCTCGGCGGTCGGCGGCGCGGGAGGGGCGGCGGGCGCGGGCGGCGCGCCGCCCCGGATCTGGCCGGCGGTGGAGAGCGCGGCGTCGAGGAGGCCGCGGTCGCTCGCGTCGAGCCCGGCCCGGTCGACGGCGCGCAGCGACTCGAGCCCCTCCTCGTAGCGCCCGTCGACGACGATCAGGGCGGCGGCCCGGTAGAGCCGGGCCCGGGCGGCCGCCTCGCTGTCGGGACCGGCGAGGCTCAAGGCCCGCTCGGCCGCGAAGGTCGCGGTCTCGCGCCGGCCCTGGTCCAGCCCGGCCCGGGCGACCAGGAGGTAGAGGTCGCGCCGCTCGCCCGGCTCGATCTCGTCGAGCATCCGCTCGAGGCGGGCGACGCGGGCGCGGTCGCTGTCGAAGTCGAGCCGGGTCAGCGCCGTGGCGAAGCGCTGGCGGAAATTGCCGGCATAGACCGAGCGGCGGAACCGCCGCAGGTACTGGATCGACAGGGCCTCGAAGCGCGTCGCGTCCCCGCCCTGGGCGTGGATGAAGATCTCGCGGCGCAGGGCCCCCTCCTCCACCAGGGTGCCGGGGGCGAGCAGCCGCGCGAGGTCGAGGAGCTCGATCGCCCGCCGCGGCGCCTCGCGGACGTTGACCGCGGCCTGGGTCAGGGCGAGCTGGCCGGCGAGGGCGAGGGGCTGGGTGCGAGGATCGTAGCGGCCGAGCAGCGGCCGGGCCTCGCGCTCGCGCCCCTCCAGGTAGGCGAGCGCGCCCTGGACCAGGGGGGCGAGGTCGTCGGGCACCCTGGCCGTCTCGCGCATCCGCCGCAGCACCCCGGGACCGCCGCCGGCGAGCGCGAAGGCGACGGCCGCCCGCACGTTCTCCGGCGCCGTCCAGGACTCGGGATCGAGGGCGACGAGGCGCTGCTCGATATGGCCGAGGAGTTGGCGCTGGGCGAGGTGGGCCTGCGTCGAGCCGCGGGCGATCCGGTCCTGGAGCAGCTGCAGCGTGCGCACCAGCTCGACCGGCAGGCCGCGGGGCGCCACCGGCAGCGGCTCGATAGGCTTCGGCGGCGGGCCGCCGTGGCCGTCCCCTCCCCCGCCGTGGGAATCGGCCGCCGGCGCGGCGTGGCCGCCGCCATGGCCGTCCCCGCCGGCCTGCGCCGGGAGAAGCCCGGCCGCGAGGAGGATGCCGGCGAGCGCGAGGCGGGCGAGGCGGCTCATTCGGGCAGCCCCCGCAGCAGGATCTCGATGCGCCGGTTCTCCGCCGCCTTCGGATCGGCGGGGTTGCGCGGCTGGCGGTCGGCGTAGCCCTCGATGCGCTCGATGCGGGCGTCGTCGACGCCGCCGCGCACCAGCATGTAGGAGGCCATCTGCGCCCGGGCGGTCGAGAGGCGCCAGTTGTCGTAGGACTCGGAGCGGAACGGACGCCCGTCGGTGTGGCCGCGGACCACGATGCGGCCGGGCCGGGAATTGATCACCTTGGCGATCTTCTCGATCGCCCGCACCACCTTCGGGGTCGGCTCCGCCGAGCCGATGCCGAACATGCTGAAATCGATCTCGTCGGTGATGCTGATCAGGATGCCCTCGCCCGAGCGGCGCACCTCGACCTTCGGCATCGGCGCGCCGGTCGAGAGCGGCGCCACCGCCTTGGCGATCTCGGCCTTCATGGCGGCGACCGCGGCGGTCTCGGCGGCCTTGTCCTTGCCGGATTCCCTGGCCGTGTCCTTAGCAGCCTCCCTGGCGAGGTCCTTCGCGGCGTCCCTGGGCGACGGCTCCTTGAGGGCGGCCGCCTTCACGGCGTCCTTGCCGGCATCCTTCGAGGTGTCCTTGGGCGGATCCCGCGGCGTGAGCGGCATCCCGTCCTCGGCCGAGGCGACGCGGGTCACCGCGTCCTTCGGGTCGCGGGGCTTGCCCGCGGACGCGACCTGGCCGGCGGCGTCGAGGCGGTTCTCGGACGGGGCGGTGACCGCGGTGCCGACCTTGCCCGGCCGCTCGGTGCGGTGGCGCGGCAGCGGCTCGACCTGCCAGTAGAGCGGATCGAAGGGGTCGCGCGCCGCGTCGCCGCCGCTGATCCCGGGCTGGCCGGATTCGACCACGGCGGCGTCGGAACTCGCCGTGTCGGCGCGCTCGGACTCGGCGGCAAGCCGAGCCAGCACCGCGTAGGGGTCCTGGAACAGGGCCGATTCCCGTGACCGGCTGCCCGGGGCGGCCTCGCTCGCCTTGTCGCCGGCCTTGCCCTCGCCCTTGCCCTCCCCCTTGCCCTCTCCGCCTTTGCCCTCGGACTTGCCGCCCTCGGCGCCGGGCTCGGAGGGAGTGTCGTGGGGATCGCGAAGACCCTTCTTGTCGTGGGTGACCTCGGCGAGCTTCACCGGGTTGAAGTACTCGGCGATGGTCTGCTTCTGCTCCTTGCTGGTGGAGTTGATCAGCCACATCACGAGGAACAGCGCCATCATGGCGGTCATGAAGTCGGCGAGCGCGATCTTCCAGGCGCCGCCGTGGTGACCGTCCTCGTGGTCGCCGTGGCGCTTGATGATGATGATTTCCTGATGGCCCTCGGACATCTCAGGTCTCCGCCACCGCTGCCGCGATGAGGCGCGTCCAGGCGCCGAGCTGGGTATCGATCACGGTCTGGTCGGCGCTCACCTGCACCTCCGCCGTCTCGGCCGCCGTGAACGACACGGAGGCCGCGAGCGGCCCGAGGCGCTCGGCCAAAGCCGCCAGCAGGTCCTCCGGCCCGCTCACCCGCACATGCGCGGCCTGCGGCTCGGCCAGCAGCCGCGCCAGCGCGCCGCTCAGCTCGGCCACCGCCTGGCGGCGCAGGGCGTCGGTCAGCACCGGCACCAGCAGGCGGGCGATGCGGTCGGAGAGGGTCGCGTCGAGGGCGCGGAGCGCCGCCGCGAAGCCGTCGGCCAGGGCGTCGGCCTCGGCCGCGCTCCAGTGCCGGCGCGCCTCGGCGAGGCGGTCCTCCGCGGCTTGCGCCGCGTGGAGGCGGGCGACCGCGGCCTCCTCCCGGGCCTCGGCGAGGCCCTGCTGCCGGCCGCGCTCCTCGGCGGCGGCGAGGAGCGCGGCGCGCTCCTCCGGCGTCTCGCGCTTGGCTGCCGGCGGCTTCACCAGGGGCGAGGCGGCGATAGCGGCCTCGGGCGGAGGCGGCGCAGGCGCCGGCGGGGTCGCGGCGCGGGGCAGCAGCCCTTCGAGCCACTCCGCGCGCGCGGCGTCGAGCGGGCCACCGGGCAGGCCTTCGAGCGAGCCTTCGGCCCGGGCGGGCTCGATCCGGATCGCGTCCGGCGTCTCGGAAACCGGGAGCGGCGCGCGCGGGGCCCGGGCGAGGCCGGCCCAAGGGTTATCGAAGGACGGAGTGTCGAAGGAAGAAGGGCCGGAGGAGGGGTTGCCGGAGGCCGCGGGAGCCTGGGCCGGCAAGCGGACCGCCTGGGGCGGCACCGGGCCGGAGGCGATTTCCGGCAGGTAGCGGGCGATCACCGCATCCATCACGCCGGCTCCTCACGCAGCAGCCAGCGCTTGAGGATGGCGGCGACCTGCTCCTCGTCGACGTCGATCATCTGCTCCAGGCGCTTCTGCGGCGAGTTCCTCGCCTTCTCGGCCATGTCCTCGATGAGGCTCGCCATCGCCGTCATCCCCTCGGGGCCGGCGAGCGCCGGATGGCCCGGGACGGCGTCCGGTGCCGGCAGGACGCCGGCCTCGGCCATCGCGGCGCCCGGCAGGGCGGCGGCGCCCGCGGCCTCGAGGGCCGCCATCTCGGTCTGGGCCGCCTCCGGCACCGCCAGGATGGCGCGGAGCGCCGGGCGCAGGCCGAACCAGATCAGGAGGCCCGCAACCACCAGGATGGTGGCCGCGTTGATGAGGGTCGCGGACTGGCGCACCATCACATCGGCGATGCTGAGCGGCGGCACCGGCTCGAGGGGCTGGCCGTCGTTGATGAAGCTCACCGCCGCGACCTTGACCGTGTCGCCGCGCTCCTTGCTGGTGCCGGCCGCCGAGGCGACGATCTGCTCGATCTCGGCGATCTGCTTCTCGATGTTGGCCGCGTTGGCCGCATTGCCCTCTTGACCCTGCGGCTGCCCGGCCGTGAGCCGCGAGCGGTTGACCAGCACCGCCACCGAGAGCTGCTTCATCGCATAGCCGTCGCTCACCGTCTGGATCACCTTCTGGGAGATCTCGTAGTTGGTGAGGTCCTCCTTCTTGGAGGTCTCGTTGCTGGCGGTGTCGTTGCCGTCCGAGCGGGTGCGCTGGTCGGGCAGGTTCTGCTGCGCGCTCGTCGGCCGCTGGGAGTTGCGGTTCTGGCTGTTCTCGTTCTCGCGCACCGAGCGGACCGAGCGGGCGACCTGCTGGTCGGGGTTGTAGATCGTCTCGTTGGTCGAGGTCTTGTCGGTGTTGAGCTGGGCCGCGACGCTGACCTCGAAGTTGCCGAGGCCAAGATAGGGGGTGAGCGCCCGGCGGATCCGGTCCTGCACCTCGCGGCCGACATCCTTCTCCAGGCTCGCCATCCGGCCGGTCGGCACCTGGCCGGCATCGTCGCCCGACAGGAGCAGGGTGCCGTCGGCGCCGATCACCGTGACCCGGTCCGGCCGCATGCCGGGAATCGCCGAGGCGACGAGCTGGCGGATCGCCTGGGCGCCGCTGCGGTCGTCGGCGGGCTCGGTGCGCACCACCACGGAGGCGGAGGGCGGCTGCTGGTCGCGCCGGAACGAGCCGCGCTCGGGGAGCACGATGTGGACGCGGGCGGCGCGCACGCCCTTCATGCCCTGGATGGTGCGGGCGATCTCGCCCTCCAGCGCCCGAACCCGGGTCACCTCCTGCATGAACGAGGTCATGCCGAGCGAGCCGAGGTCGTTGAACAGCTCGTAGCCCGACTTCGAACTCTGCGGCAGGCCCTTCTCGGCGAGCAGCATCCGGGCCTGGGCGGTATTGCCGTAGGGCACCATCACGGCGGCCCCGTCGGCGCTGACGTCGAAGCGGATGCCCGCATCCTTGAGCACGCCGCCGATGCGGGCGACGTCCTCGCGCGAGAGGCCGGTATAGAGCGTCTCCTGCGCCGGGCGGCTCAGGTAATAGGCGCCGAGGCCCACCGCCAGGAACACCACGAGCCCGATCAGCCCGAGGGCGGCGAGACGCCGGGGCCCGAGCTCGACGATGTTGCTCCACAGCCTCTCGGCTTGCTCGCGACCGGACATCTCTCTCGCCAATCCCGTCCCAGCCCAGGCGACACTGCCTCATCGCTCTCTTGACGCCCCTGCCTTGTGCGGAGGTTGCGGGCCCCTTGTGCGCCGGCGCACCCGCCGGCGGCGGCGCCGATTGACGGTTTTGCTGTTGATCATCATCAATACAGACATGACGGCGATCATGAAACGCCGCCGGCCCGGAGAATTTCCCATGAGTGACCAGACACGCGACCGGAAGCCCATCGCCCTGATCACCGGCGCCTCGTCGGGCATCGGCGCCACCTACGCCGACCGCCTCGCCCGCCGCGGCCATCCGCTGGTGCTGGTGGCCCGCGATGCCGCCCGCCTCGACGCCATGGCCGCGCGCCTGCGGGCCGAGACCGGCGTCGCGGTCGACGTGCTGGCGGCCGACCTCACCGATCCGGCCAGGCTCGCGGCGGTCGAGGCGCGGCTGCGCGACGATGCCGGGATCGGCCTGCTCGTGAACAATGCGGGTGCTGCGGCCCCGGCGGGGTTCACGGCCGACGACCTCGCGCCGCAATACCGCCTCGTCGACCTCAACGTGGTGGCGCTCACCCGGCTCGCCGGCGCCGCCGTGCAGGGGTTCCTGGCCCGCGGCGGCGGCGCCATCGTCAACATCAGTTCGGTGGTGGCGCTCGCGCCCGAGTGGCTGCCCGGCGTCTACGGGGCGACCAAGGCCTACGTGCTGACCCTGTCGCAGGGGCTCCAGTTCGAGCTCGGACCGCGCGGGATCTACGTCCAGGCGGTGCTGCCGGCCGCGACCCGCACCGAGATCTGGGAGCGCTCCGGCAGAGCGGTGGAGAGCCTGCAGGGCGTGATGGAGGTCGGCGAGATGGTCGATGCCGCCCTGAACGGATTCGACCGGCGCGAGGCGGTGACGATCCCGTCCCTGCCGGATGACGGCCAGTGGGAGGCGTTCGAGGCGGCCCGCCGGGCGATGGCGCCGAATTTCGCGCAGGAGCACGCGGCGGCGCGCTACCGGGGGTGAGCAGACCAAGCCGGGCGGACGAGGTCGTGGTTGGCGTTGGGGAAGATTTTTCCGCGCGTCCCGGACCGTTCGCCCGCCCGTCTCATCCATGACGCGGGATGACGTGCGTCAACGCGGTGCCGCGAAGACCACCCGATACGATCCGCCGACGATCGTCGCGCCGCCTTGATCTTTCGCGGGCCGCGCTTCACGCGGCCTTAACGTGCGATCGACAGGGTCTCTCCGGTCGAGCCCGACCTGACCGAGTCCTTACGCACCCGCCATGCTCTCGCGACGCCCGCCTGCCTTGCGCTCCATCGGAGGCAAGCTCACCGCCGCCCTGCTCGCCTGCTCGCTGACGGCGACCGCGCTCCTCGGATGGACCGCCTACCGCCAGCAGCACGAGGCCGCCGACGCCGCGATCACCACGGCCTTGGACCAGCGCTACCGGGCGGTGACGGATGCGATGGCCGAGCAGGGCCGGCGCGCCCTCGCGGTCTCGACGAGCCTCGCCCACGATCCCGCCCTCGGCGAGGCGATGCAGCGGGGCGACCGCGCGGCGATCCTCTCGCGATCCCCGGCCCTCGGGGCGCGGCTGGCGGAGGGCCTGAACCTGCGGCTGGTGAGCTTCTTCCGCCCGGACGGCACCGCGCTCGCGCGCCTGCACGCGCCGGACGCCCACGGCGATTCTGTGCTCGCCCGCCGCGCCACCGTGCGGGCGGCCTTGCAGACCGGCCTGCCCACGACCGGCATCGAGCCGGGGCGGGACACGATCGCGATCTTCGCCACGGTGCCGGTGGTCCGCAACGGCGCGACGGTCGGCATCGCCGATGTCGGCAGCCCGCTCGGCGCCGGCTTCCTCGCCGACCTGAAGCAGCGGCTCGGCGTCGACCTGGCGTTCCACCTCGTCAAGGACGGGGTGCCGACGACGCTCGCGGCGACCTTCCCCGACAAGACCCTGCTCGACCCCGCCGCCCATGCCGCGGCGACCGCCCGGCCGATCGCCTGGCGCGAGATCCGGCTCGCCGAGCGCGCGACCGCCGTGGTGGCCGGGCCGCTCGTCAACGCCTCGGGCCAGGCGATCGGCACGATCGAGGTGGCGCTCGACATCTCGGGCGAGGTCGCCGCCCGGCACCGGGCGGTGCTCATCCTCCTCGGCGTGCTCGCCGTCGCGGCCCTCGCGGCGCTCGCGGTCGCCTGGGCGCTCGCCCGGCATATCGGCCGGCCGCTCGCCGCCCTCGACCGCACCATGCAGGCCCTCGCCGCGGGCCGCCTCGACGTCGCCGTGCCGGCGACGGAGCGGGGCGACGAGGTCGGCACCATGGCCCGCTCGGTCCGGCTGTTCCGCGACCGCCTCGCCGAGGCCGAGACCTTGCGGGCCGCGGAGGCGACCGGGCAGGCGCAGCGCGAGCGCCGGGCCGGCGCGGTGGACGACCTGGTGCGAAGCTTCGACCGGGCGGTCGGCGAGGTCGTCGGCATGGTCTCGTCGGCGGCGACCGAGATGCAGGCGACCGCCGCCCAGCTCTCCGCCACCGCGGGCGACGCCGCCCGGCGCTCGGCGGTCGTGGCCGAGGCCGCCGGCGACGCGGCCCGCAACGTCGGGATGGTGTCGGACGCGGCCGGCACCCTCGGCGCCTCGGTGAGCGAGATCGACCGGCAGGCCGCAGCCTCCGCCGAGCGCTCGAAGGCCGCGGTCGCCGAGGCCGCGCAGGCCGGCACCATCGTGGCGGATCTGGCCGGCGCGGCGAACCGGATCGGCGACGTGCTCGCCCTCATCTCGGGGATCGCCCAGCAGACCAACCTGCTGGCGCTGAACGCCACGATCGAGGCGGCCCGCGCCGGACCGGCGGGCCGGGGCTTCGCCGTGGTGGCCGCCGAGGTGAAGGAGCTGGCCGGCCAGACCGCGAAGGCGACCGCCGAGATCGGTGAGCAGATCGCCTGGATCCAGACCTCGACCGGCCGGGCGGTCACGGCGATCGCCGGGATCACCGGGACGATCCACGCCGTGAGCGACACCGCCGAGGCCATCGCCGGCACCGTGCGCGAGCAGGGCAGCGCGACCCGGGAGATCGTCGCCTCCGTGGCCCAGGCCTCGACCCGCACCGGCGACGTCACCGCGACGGTCGCCGGCCTGTCCCAGGCCGCCCAGGAGACCGGCCACGCCGCCACCCAGGTGCTCGCCACCTCCTCCGAGCTCGCCGGCCAGGCCGAGCGCCTGCGCGGCCAGGTGCAGGGCTTCCTGGAGGCGGTGCGGGCGGCGTGAGGGCGGCTGCCCGCGGCGCTTCGTCCATCGACAGTCTTGACACCCTCGACGTCATCCCGGGGCCGCGAAAGCGGAACCCGGGATCCATAACCGCTGACGTTGGAGGAAGAGGCGGTGAGTGTTCCGCTTCAACGAGGAGCGTCGGCAGTTATAGATCCCGGGTTCCGCTGCGCGGCCCCGGGATGACACGGAGCGGTGTCGGCCCGGGCGCCGGATCGATCGGCGCCGCCCGTCAAACCTTCAGAACCGCTCCACCCAGGGCCGCAGCTCGACCTCGAACGACCACGCGTCGCGGGGCTGGCGCAAAACGTCGAGATAGGCCCGCGCCACGCCCTCCGGCGTGAGGGTGCTGTCGGGCTTGTCCGCCGGGTCGGGCCGGCGGGCGCTGCGCACCGCGCCGTCGACGACGAAGTGGGCGACGTGGATGCCCTTCGGGCCGAGTTCGCGCGCCGCGCTCTGGGCGAGGCCGCGCAGGGCGAACTTGCCCATCGCGAAGGCAGCCGAGAGCGGAAAGCCCTTCACGCCGGCGGTGGCGCCGGTGAACAGGATCGCCCCGTGGCCGTGCGGCTCCATGCGCCGCGCCGCCTCGCGGGCGACCAGGAAGGCGCCGTAGGCGGTGACCTCCACCGCCCGCCGTACCGCCTCCGGATCGAGGGAGGCGAGCGGCCCGGGCGCCCGGGCGCTGGCGTTGTAGATCACTACGTCGGGCGCGCCGAGGCGGGCCTCGACGGCGGCGAACAGCGCGGCCACGGCCTGCGGGTCGGCGGCGTCGGCCGCGAAGGTCGCCGCCCCGGTCTCGGCCGCGAGGTCGGCGAGCTTGCCCGCGTCGCGGGCCGCGAGGCCGACCTGCAGCCCTTCCGCGGCGAGGAGGCGGGCCAGCGCCGCGCTGATGCCGGCTCCGGCGCCGACGATGAGGGCGGTGCGGTAGGGCAGGCTCACGGGCGCTCCTCCGGTCGGGCGGGCCGCTCTGCGCGGGCGGGCAGATCGTCCCGCACGGGCAGGTCGAAGATCAGGCAGGTGGTGCTGGCGGTGGCGCAGAGCCGGCCGGCCTCGTCGGTGAGGCTCGCCTCGGCCACGGCCTGGCGCCGCCCGGCATGGACCACCCGGCCCACCGCCATGACGCGGCCGGAGCCTTCGGTGACCGCCCGCAGGTAGTTCACCTTGATCTCCAGCGTCGTGTAGCCGCGCCCGGCCGACAGGGTGCTGTGGACGGCGCAGCCCATCACGCTGTCGAGCAGCGTCGCCAGCGCCCCGCCATGGACGCTGCCGATCGGGTTGTAGAGGTACTCGCCCGCCGGCATCCGCATCGTCACCCGGCCCGGCTCGGCCTCGTCGAGCGTGATGCCCATCAGGGCGACGATCGGCGGCGGCGGCACCGTGCCGGCGATCAGGGCGCGCAGGAAATCGAGCCCGGCGAGCCCCTGCCCGGCCCGGGCCAGCGCCCGCGGATCGGTCCAGGTGACCGTGCGCTCCCTTGCCGAGGGCTCTCTTGCCGTGTGCTCTCTTGCCGGGGGCTCCCGCAGCGGCTCGGGCGACGACGTGGCGGCCATGCTCCCTCCTTTTCGTCTTCTTACATGACGTCGATCATGATACCATATTGATGATCGTGGTCCTCAATGATGTCAACGGGAGCGGATCGTCGGATGCGGGTGACGCGCGAGCAGTTCCAGGAAAACCGGCGCCGGATCCTCGAAGCGGCCGGGCGTCTCTTCCGCGAGAAGGGGTTCTCCGCCGTGACGGTGGCCGAGGTGATGGAGGCCGCCGGGCTCACCCATGGCGGCTTCTACGGCCACTTCGCCTCGAAGGAGGACCTCGCCGCCCAGGCGCTGGGTCAGGCTCTGACGCCGGCGCCGCGGGAACCCGGGACGGCGCCGGACCTCGCCGCCTTCGTCGCCGCCTACCTGTCGGCGGCCCATCGTGACCGGCCGGGCACCGGCTGCGCCCTCGCGGCCTTGGGGAGCGAGACGGCGCGCCAGCCGGCGCCCGTGCGCCGCGCCTTCACCGAGGGGTTGGAGGCGCGCCTCGCCCGGATGCAGGAAGCCCTGCCCGACGGCGACCGGGGAGCGGCGCTCGCGGCGATCTCCGGCCTCGTCGGCGCCCTGGTGCTCGCCCGGGCGGTGGACGATCCGGCTCTCTCCGACGAGATCCTGGCGGCGGCGCGAGGCGCGCTGGGTAATCCTTGACGCGGTGATCCGCGACCTGGTGACCCTTGAGGCAGGCCGGCAGGTTTTTGGTAACCCTCGCGTGACCATGCTGGGGGGCGTCCTTGCCCGAGGCCGGTGATGGTGTTGCGTGTTGCGTTTCCGTACCTGCCCTCGGCGGCGGCCCTCGCCTGGGTGCTCGGCACCGGGCTCGCCGCCGCGGTCGAGCCCGCGCCCCCGGTGCCGCCCGCGTCGGTCCCGGGCTCCCAGAATCAAGCGCCCTCCGTGCAGGCCGCCCCCGTCCCGCCGGCGCCGGTCGAGCCGACGCGGCGCGAGGTGACGGCGTCGCCCGAGCCCCTGCCGGGCGGCGCGACGCCGCTGCCGGTCGGCCCGATCAAGCCCGGCGCCGCCCCCAGGCCGGGTGAGGCCAGGCCTGCCGAGCCCAAGCCAGCCGAAACCAAAGCCGCGGAGGGCAAGGCGCCCCCCAAAAAAGTCTCGCGCGAGCTGCCGCCGCTAGTGGTGGCGCGGATGTCGCAGGACACCACCCCGACCCTGACGCCCGCGACCTTCCTCGATACCCTGCGGGCGGCCGAGCGCTACCAGGGTCTGGTCGAGGCCGGGGGCTGGCCGGCCCTGCCGGCCGACCTCGCGGTGAAGCCCGGCGAGCGCAACCCGGCGATCCCGCTTCTACGCCGCCACCTCGTTCTGACCGAGGACCTCGCCCCGGGCGGCCCGGAGGGCGACGCCCTCGATCCCGGCCTCGTCGCGGCGCTCAAGCGCTACCAGGCCCGGCACAACCTGCCCGAGACGGGGCTCCTCGGCCGCCAGACCGTGGCCGCCCTCAACGTGCCCGCGGGCGTGCGCCAGCGCCAGCTCGCGGCCTCGGCCAACCGGCTGATCGGGTCGAGCTTCCCGTTCGGCGAGCGCTACGTCGTGGTCAACATCCCGTCGGCCGCCGTCGAGGCGGTGGATCACGGCAGCGTGGCGCGCCGCTACGTCGCGGTGGTGGGCAAGCCGGAGCGCGCCTCGCCCTCGGTCGAGACGAAGATCACCAACATCAACTTCAACCCGACCTGGACCGTGCCGGTGTCCCTCATCAAGAAGGACATCATCCCGCACATGCGCAAGGATCCGGGCTACCTCGCCAAGATGCATATCCGCATGCTCGACGGCCAGGGCCAGGAGGTGCAGCCGACCGCCGTCGACTGGTCGACCGAGCGGGCGGTGAACTACACCCTGCGCCAGGACCCGGGCTTCGACAACTCGCTCGGCCAGGTGCGGATCGACATGCCGAACCGGCACGCGGTCTACATGCACGACACGCCGTCGAAGTCGCTGTTCACCCGCGACGTGCGCTTCCACTCCTCGGGCTGCGTGCGCGTCGCCGACGTGAAGGCGCTGGTCGGCTGGCTCCTCGACGGAACGCCGGGCCCGAACGGCCCCGGCTCGGCCTGGGGCCCGATGGAGATCGAGACCGGCATCGCCACCGGCGAGCGCCGCGACATCAAGCTGGCGAAGCCCGTGCCGGTGACCTTCGTCTACCTCACCGGCTACGCCACCCCGGACGGCCGGGTGCATTTTCGCGACGACGTCTACGGCCTCGACACGGGCAAACCGGCCGACGTCGCGGTGACCGGGGCGCTCGCCAAACCGGACACCGCCAAGCCGGATACCGCCAAGCCGGGGTCGGCGAAGCCCGCCGCCCGGCCGGTCCCGGCGGGAATCGCGGCCGAGACCAGGCCGACCGCCAAGCCCACCGCGACCAAGCCAGGTGCCGCCAAATCCGAAGCCTCCAAGCCGGCCGCCGTCAAGGCACCTTCGGCAGAGGGGACGGCGCCCAAGGCCGAGCCGAAACCCGGCGCCAAGGCATCCGCGCCCGAGAAGCCCGCCTCTTCCCGGCCCACGCCCGCCGCCGAACGCCGGAGCACCGTCCCGCCGACCTGACCGGCGCCTCCGTGGCGAAACCCCGCTAGCCGTCCGATCTTGCGGACGGCGCGCGCATGTCGGACGAACCGGCCTGCGTCGGCGTCCGAGGAATGTGGCCGAGTCCACGAGATCGGCCCGAGACGCGAGTCCGGCCCGAGAACAGCCCCGATGGTCGACGAGGCGCCCCTGCCGGGCAGGGGCTCGGAACCAGCCGCTTCTCCGAGGCCGGCAGCCGATCGCCCTCGCCCCGCGCGACATCGGCGCGGCTCACGCGAAAATTGACGGCGTCAGGCGCCTCTCTCCGCGGCATTCATCGCGTGTCCGAATGACGGCCGCAGGCCGGTCCTGCCGATCGAGACCGTCGTCGCCGCTCCGGTCCCAGGACTTTGCACCCGCGCGCGATCGCATTCGCCACCGCCATGCGCGCCACCGTCGCGATCGCCGGCGAGTTAGACCGTGCCGGGACCGGAACTTCAGCCGGGGAGACCGCAGCGACGAGGCGGCAGACCTGACGCCTTCACCGCCCGTTAAAAGTTTTCGGTCTCAACTCTTAATACTCAGTTGGGGTATCATCGTCGGAACGGTACCCGGGCGTGATCGACACTTCATCCGGTGGAGCCTGCGCGCGAGGCGCCGCGCCCTCCGCCGAGGCTCAGCGGTACGGATCTCGTGCAGAACCCAGTTTTCGGAGATCGCGCGCGGCGCGCCGGCCGGCGGCTCCACCGTTTCGCGCAGGATCGCCGCGGCACCGTCCTGGTCGCCTTCGCGGTCGCGCTGCCGGTCCTCGTGGCGTCGGTGGGCGCCGGCGTCGAGTACAGCCGGCTGCTCTACCGCAAGGCCCAGTTGCAGAGCGCCGCCGATGCCGGGGTGCTCGCCGGCGCCAACATGCTCAAGCTCGCCAATGCCGACGACGCCGCGGTGGCGAGCGTCACCCGGCAGACGATCCAAGCGCAGGCGCGCACGCCCGCCGACCGGCGCAGCACGATCACGGCCGAGGTCGGCGACAGGCGCAGCGCCGTGTCGACGGTGATCGAGGAGACGGTGCCCTCGCTCATGGGCAAGCTGCTCAGCCTGCCCTCCACCACCCTGATCGTCAGCGCGAAGGCCCAGCTCGTCGGCTCGGTCCGCCTATGCCTGCTCGCCCTCGACCCCTCGGCCAAAGGGGCGTTCGACATGGAGAAGAACGCGAAGGTCACCGCCGACGGCTGCTCGCTCTACTCGAACTCCACGAGCCCGAGCGGGATGATGGGGAAGAACAGCGCGACCGCCCGGGCGATGTCGATCTGCTCGGCGGGCGGCTTCGACGGGTCCAAGGCCCTGTTCACCCCGGCACCGGTCACCGACTGCACGCCGATCGGCGATCCGCTCAAAAGTCGGCCGCTGCCGAATCCGGACGTCGATTGCGTGATCCTGGGCTCCTGGGTCAATCCGAGCGCCAAGAAGCCGCCCCCGGGTCCCGCCAACCTGGTGACGGGCGTCGTCACCCTCGATCCCGGCACCTATTGCGGCGGCCTGCGCATCACAGAAAACGCCATCGTCACGCTCCGTCCCGGCACCTACGTGATGAAGGACGGCCCGCTGATCGTCGACAAGAAGGCGACGATGTCGGGCGAGGGCGTCGGGTTCTTCTTCACCGGCGACAAGGGCGGGCTCCTGTTCGACAAGAACACGACAATCAGCCTCACCGCGCCGACGAGCGGCCTGATGGCCGGCCTGCTGATGGCCGAGCAGCGGACCGTCTCCGATCCCGTCCCCGTCCCGATCGACACCTGGGTCACGCCGCCGCCCCCTCCCCCGCCGGGTCCGGCGCCGCCGATGCGGCAGTACCGCATCATCAGCGACAACGCCCGCACGATGCTCGGCACGATCTACCTGCCGGCGGGCCGGCTGATCGTCGACAGCAATCGGCCGGTCGCCGACCAATCAGCCTACACGGTGATCGTCGCCCGGCAGATCAACCTCTACGAGGGGCCGAACCTGACTCTCAACGCGAATTACGGCGCGACCCCGGTGCCGGTCCCCGACGGGGTGGGGCCGAAATCGGGCACGGCGGCGCTCCGGAGCTGAGCGCCGTCAGGAAATCCCCAACCCCCGCACCAGCGCGATGCTGACGAGGAGCAGGACGCCCAGGGAGGCGATGACCGCGAGGGTCACCCGCCCGCCGACCCGGGCCACCACCCGCACGTCGACGCCGAGGCCCAGAGCCGCCATGGCGATCACCGTCAGGATGCCGGCGGTGCGGGTGAGCGGCGCGAGCGCCGCGTCGGGCACGAGGCCCAGCGACCGGGCGGTGGCCAGCGCCAGGAAGCCGAGGATGAACCACGGCACCAGCTTGAAGAAGCCGAGCTTCTTGCGCGCGCCGGCCGGGGTGCCAGGCTCCTCCCGCAGGCGCGGGGCGAGCAGCGACAAACCGAGCACGACGGGGCCGAGCATCAGCACCCGCACGAGCTTGACCAGCGTGCCGACCTGGGTGCTGACGAGGCTCACCGGCACGGTGGCGGCGAGCACCTGCGGCACCGCGTAGACCGTGAGGCCGGCGAGCACGCCGTACTCGGTCGGGTTGGTGCCGAGCAAGGGGATGAGGAGCGGCAGGCCGAGCACCACCAGCACGCCGAGGATCGCCGTGAAGGCGATCGAGGAGGCGACGTCGTCGCCGCTCGCGCCGATCACCGGGGCCACCGCCGCGATGGCCGAGTTGCCGCAGATGGCGTTGCCGCAGGCGATCAGGATCGACATCCGGGCCGGCAGCCCGAGCAGGCGGCCGATGGCGTAGCTGGCGATCAGGGCGATCACCACGGTGGCGACGATGCCGGCGAGCAGGGCCGGCCCCGAGGCGACCAAAGCCGCGAGGCTGATCGAGGCGCCGAGCAGCATCACGGCGACCTCGAGCAGCTGCTTGGCGCTGAAGGCGATGCCGATGCGCCAGCGCGGCCCCGGCTCCCAGACCGAGCGGATCGCGATGCCGGCGAGGATCGCGATCACCAGGGCCTCGACGTAGGGGTGGTGGACGAGGCGCTCCTCCGCCGCCTGGACCAGGCTCGCCGCCGCCGTGACGGCGACGCAGAGGGTGAGGCCGGGCAGGACCGCGAGCGCGGACCGCCCCATCGCGTCAGGCCGCATCGTCGGGCGCGCTCGTGTGCAGGAGAGGTCGCGGGCGCTCGCTCACGGGCGGAAGCTCGTGCCGATGCCGGCCCGCGCCGGCTGGCCGAGCCAGAGCAGCACCAGACCGAGGACCAGGGCGATCGGGGCCGCCGGCGAGAGGGTGAAGGGGAGGCCGAGGAGCTTCCACAAAGTCGGCTGCCCGCCCTCGGCCATCGCCTGGAGACTCGCGGCCCGGTCCTTCATGAGCGCCGCGGCGACGTCGCTGACCGAGGTGACGAGCACCGCGTTGTTGGCGATCGAGCGGGCGCCGTCATAGACGATCCCGACGAAGCCGGCGGCGAGAAGCAGAAGGCCGAGGCTGCGGCACAGGAAACGGATCATCCAGGGCTCCGGACCGCGCGCCTCACCCGGGGGCGCGCGGCACCTTGAGTAGAGAGACGGTCTTGCGGGCGCAAGCTTGAGCGCGGCACCGTGGCGGGTTGATCCGGGCGCAGCCTCCGTGTCACGGCGCGTTGCGACCGACAGCGGGGGGAGCGGCATGAACGGCAGGACGGGTGGACGGCCGGAGCTGGTGATCTTCGACTGCGACGGGGTCCTGGTGGACAGCGAGCCGATCAGCCTGGCGCGCCTGACCGACGCCTTGCGGCGCATCGGCGTGCCGATCGACCTCGACACGGTGGCCCGCCGCTTCACCGGCACCAGCATGACCTCGATCATGGCGCATGTCGCGACGGACTACGGCGTGGCGACCCCGGACGGCTTCGTCGACGCGGTGCGGGCCGACACCCTGCGGGCCTTCGACGCCGAGCTTCAGGCGATCAGGGGCGTCGGCGCGGTGCTGGGGGCGATGCGGGACCGGCGTTGCGTCGCCTCGAGCAGCGATCCGCAGCGCCTGCGCCACGCGCTCTCGCTCACCGGCCTCCTGGAGCATTTCGACGGTCACGTCTTCAGCGCCACCATGGTGGCGCGGGGCAAGCCGTTCCCGGACCTCTTCCTCTACGCCGCCGCCCAGATGGGGGTGGCACCGGAAGCCTGCGTGGTGGTCGAGGACAGCGTGCCGGGCGTCACCGCGGCGCGGGCCGCCGGCATCCCGGTTCTGGGCTTCTGCGGCGGCGGCCACTGGTCGCACGACCGGGCCGGGACGGATCTTTTGGCTGCAGGAGCCCTCCGGGTTTTCGACGAATTCACCGATCTGCCCCATCTGTTGGAGACCTGGGACGCGTCGTCCCGTTAACGGACGGGGAGCCCTGGCACCGGATTCGCATTGACCTGTCGCGCGCGCGCTTCACATTCGGGGGCGTCGCCAAGACCGCGAAACCGTTCCAGCCTCCTCGTCGCCGTGAAAGCCAACCGGAGCCCGCCGTGAGACCAGCCCGCATCGTCGCCTTCTCGGGCAACGTCCGCCGCCCCTCCCGGACCCGCGCGCTGGTGGAGGCCGTGGCGGCCGAGCTCGGCCGACGCCGCCCGATCGACCTGAAGGTCTTCGACCTCGCCGAGGTCGGCACCGGGCTCGGCGCCACCACCCGGCAGGCCCTGCCCCTGCCGATCGCCCACATGATCGAGGCGATCGAGGGCGCCGACGCGGTGATCGTCGGCTCACCGGTGCATAACGGCTCCTATTCGGGCCTGTTCAAGCACGTGATCGACTTCCTGGAGCCGGCGGCTCTGGCCGGCAAGCCGGTGGCGCTCACCGCGACCGGCGGCGGCCCGCGCCACGCCCTGATGGTCGAGCACCAGCTGCGCCCACTGTTCGGCTTCTTCACCGCCCACGTCGCGCCGACCGCGGTCTATGCCGGCGAGGCCGAGATCGAGAACGGAATCGTCACCGACGAGCGCGTCGCCGAGCGGGTCGCCGCGGCGGCGTCCGAGCTCGCCCACCTCCTCGACGTCGCGGAGGCGGCTCGTCGCGCCGGGGCCGGGCGGGCGGTGGCGGGGCTCTAACCTTCGCCGCGCATCGCCTGAAGCTTGCGATACGCCCGCCCATAGGCCGCGTAGCTCGCGACGGTGCGGGCCATCATGGCGCGGCGGTTCGCGTCGAGGCGCGACAGGGCCCGGGCCGGGCGCCCGCCCCAGAGCCAGCCCGATTCCAGCACCTGGCCCGGATCGGTGGCGCTGCCGGCGGCGAGCAGCACGTCCCCCTCCACCACCGTGCCGGGAGCGAGCCGCGCGCCCATGCCGATCAGGCAGCCCGGGCCGATGCGCCCGTCCCCGGCGGTGACGTTGTGGCCGAGCGTGGTGTCGCGCTCGATCACCAGGCCGCCGGCCTGGGTGTGGATCGCGCAATTGTCCTGCACGTTCACGTTGGCTCCGATCACGATCGGGCTCAGCGGCGCCTCGAGGAGGCAGGAGAAGAACACGCTCGCCCCCGGCGCAAGGGCGACCCGGCCGCGCAGCCGGGCGGTGCGGGCGACGAACACCGCCGGATCGGGCGCGAAGTCGTCGCCCGGCGCGGCGGCCGGCTCGCTGGCGGCGGCCTCGCGCAGGCGCTCGGCCCGCTCGGCGAGTTCGCCCGGCGCGAGAGGGCGAAGGGGCCGGGCCGGGCTGCCGGCGCAGACGAAGCCCGCCGGCAGGGTGGTGCGCGGAAACACCGTGCTGCCGGCCTCCAGCAGCACCCCGTCCTCGATCAGGGACCCGTCGAGGACGATGCAGGCATCCTCGATCACGCAATCGTCGCCCACCGTACAGGCATGGACCACCGCATCGCGCCCGACCGTGACCCGGTCGCCGACGATGCACGGATACATCTCGGCGGCGATGTGCAGGGTCGAGCGGGCGCCGAGCCAGAACCGGTCGCCGACGATCACGTCGTGCCCGTCGGCGCGGATCACCGATTCGTCGCCGAGCCAGGCCTGGGCCCCGAGGCTCGCCCGCCCGATCACCGCGCTGCCGCGGCCGCACCAGACCGGCCGGGCGGCGAAGGTGGGCTCCGTGTCGTCGAAGGAGAGGAGGAGGTCAGGGGTCACGGGTCGTCCTCCGTCCGGCCGGCCGCGCGGCCGGTCCTTCGCCCCACATCTACGCCGTTCCGCGCCCGCCGCCAGCCCCGGGTCCCGTCGCGGCCGGTTCATGCTAGAGCAAGGCCCTGCCCACTGCCCGGACCCGCCATGACCCCGCGCCTCTCGATCCAGCCCGAGCCCTTCGACGTCGCGGCGGAGATCGCCGCCCTCACGGCGGAGCTCGGCGGGCGGGCGGGCGCCATCGTGAGCTTCACCGGCCTGTGCCGGGACGAGGACGGGCAACTCTCCGCCCTCGAGCTCGAGCATTATCCCGGCATGGCCGAGGCCGAGATCGGCCGGGTGCTCGCCGAGGCCGCGTCGCGCTGGCCGCTGCAAGGGGCCGTCGCGATCCACCGCCACGGCCTGATCCGCCCGGGCGAGGGGATCGTGCTGGTGCTCGCGGCCTCCGCCCACCGCACGGCCGCCTTCGAGGCCGCGAGCTTCCTGATGGACTACCTCAAGACCCGCGCGCCGTTCTGGAAGCGCGAGCACCGCGCCGACGGCACCTTGGGCGGCTGGGTCGAGGCGACGGAGCACGATGCGGCGGCGGCAGCGCGGTGGTGAGGGTGTGAAACGGGGATTACCGAGAATTGGAGCGATCGGATCGAGGATTCGCTGACCGGCCTGATGCAGGATCACGGTCATGGTCCACGATCACAGACGCTCCGATCCCAGAGAGCCCGACTCCTTGGCGTTCGACCCGCTGAGCGCGCGCAGCCTCGCGGTGGCCTGCGCCCTCGTCGGACTCGCCACGCTCCTCCTCTCCGAGCGCCCGACGCCCGGGGGGGTTTTTCTCGCCTGGGCCGGTCTCGCCGGCTGGGCCCTGCTGCGCGTCGTCGGCCGGCGCCGCGCGCCGCAGCCCCTGCGCCGGACGATCCGCCCGCCGCCCGAGCCGATCATCGAGGTCGTCGAGGTGAAGGACTGGACGCCCCGGCGCGACGCCCCGGTGCTGGCCCTGCCGAAACCCTTCACGGCCGTCTCGCCGGAGGGGGCGGAGGCCTGGAAGACCTCGGCGCATCCCGCCGTGCTCGCCGGCGTCCGGCGGCGGCGCGAGCACGGGTAAGGGGGTTTTGCGGTCGCCGAACGGCCGCGCGCGGCTATCTGTCCTGCACGGCGGCCGCGCGCGCCGCCGGCGGAGAGATCATCGGACATGGCCGTTTTCCCATCTCAGGATGCCGTTCCCACCCGCGCGACCGGGGCGAGCACCCGCTCCCTCGTGCTCGCCGGCATCGGGGTGGTGTCGTTCACGGCGATCCTGCTGCTGGCCTGGCACTCGGCCGACACGCTGCTCCTGATCTTCGCCGGCATCCTGTGCGCGGTCTTCCTCGACGGGCTCACCCATTACCTCGGCCGCATCGTCCCCCTCGGGCACGGGGCGCGGCTCGCGATCGTCAGCGTGCTGCTGGCGCTGCTCGTGCTCGGCATGGTCGGGCTCGGCGGCGCCACCGTGGCGGGGCAGGCGCAGCGCCTGGGGGAGACACTGCAGCAGCAATCCGGCACCGTGAAATCCTGGCTCGACGCCCGCGGGATCGACACCCGCTTCCTCGATTTCGGCAAGCTGAAGGACGCCGCGGCGCAGCGCGATCCGAATCCGGCGGAGGACGGGCGCCAGAAGGGCCCGAGCGGCCTGCCGAGCCCCGGCACGCTCCTGTCGGGCGCGAGCAGCGTGCTCGGCCAGGCCTCGACGGTGGCGCTGGCGGTGTTCGGCGCCATCGGCAACGTGTTCATCGTCGTGGTGCTCGGCCTGTTCGTGGCGGCCGATCCGCGGACCTACCGCGACGGGCTCTTGCGCTTCGTGCCCTCGCGCCAGCGCACCCACGCGGCCTCCGTCGCCGACGACATCGGCATCACCCTGCGCCACTGGCTGTTCGGCCAGCTCGTCGTCATGGCGGCGATCTTCGTCTGCGTCTGGCTCGGCTTGAGCCTCGTCGGCATCGACGGGGCCCTGGTCCTCGGGCTCCAGGCCGGCCTGCTCTGCTTCATCCCGACCATCGGGGCGCTGGTCGCCGGCATCATCATCGTGCTGGCCTCCCTCGCCTCGGGGCTGCAGGGGGTGATCGCCGGGATGTGCGTCTACCTGCTGGTGCAGACCCTGGAGAGCTACGTGCTGACGCCCTTCGTGCAGAAGCGGGCGCTCGACATCCCGCCCGCCACCCTGTTCGCCGGCCAGATCCTGCTCGGGGTGCTGTTCGGGCTCTGGGGCGTGGCCCTGGCGCTGCCCCTGATGGCGGTCTGCAAGGTGCTGCTCGACCGGCTCTACATCGAGGACACGCTGGGGGAGAGCGCGGGCTGAGGCGCCCTCCCCCATCGGGCCGTGTCAGGCGCTCTGCGGCTTCGTCACCTTGACCTCGATCGCATCCCAGACCGCGACCGCGAGGTCGGGGCCGCCGAGGCGCTTGATCGCCCGGATGCCGGTCGGCGAGGTGACGTTGATCTCGGTCAGGTTGCCGTCGATCACGTCGATGCCGACGAGAATCAGGCCGCGGCGGCGCAGCTCCGGGCCGATCGCCGCGCAGATCTCCCGCTCGCGCGGGGTCAGCGCCGTCGCGCCGCCGGTGCCGCCCCGCACCATGTTGGAGCGGATGTCGTTGGCCGCCGGCACCCGGTTGACGGCGCCGAGCGGCTCGCCGTCGACCAGGATGATGCGCTTGTCGCCCTCGGTGATCCGCGGCAGGAAGCGCTGCACCACCCAGGGCTCGCGGAAGGTGACCGAGAACAGGTCGAACATCGAGCCGAAATTCGGGTCGTCGGGCAGTACCCGCAGCACGGCCGCGCCGCCATGCCCGTGCAGCGGCTTCATCACCACGGCGCCGTGCTCGGCCCGGAACTCCTCGATCTCGCGCTTGTCGCGGGTGATGAGGGTCGGGGGCATCAGCTCCGGATAGGCGGTGACGAACAGCTTCTCGGGGGCGTTGCGCACTTCGAACGGGTTGTTCACCACCAGCGTGTGCGGATGGATCCGCTCCAGCATGTGCGTCGCCGTGATGTAGGCGAGGTCGAAGGGCGGGTCCTGGCGCATCAGCACCACGTCGACGCTCGCCAGGTCCACGCGCTCCTGGGCGCCGAGATGGGCGTGGTCGCCCTCGACGTCCTGCACCCGCAGGGGCTCGGCCCGGGCGGTGACGCGCCCGTCGCGCATCGAGAGCCGGTCGGGCGTGTAGTGCAGGAGCGTGTGGCCGCGGGCCTGCGCCTCCAGCAGCAGCGAGAAGGTGGTGTCGCCGGCGATGCGGATCGCCTGGATCGGGTCCATCTGGACCGCGACGGTGAGGGCCATGTCGGGGGTATCTCCGGTCGCCCGGGTTATCGGGCGGCCCGCGCCCGATGGCAACGGCCGTGAAAGGAAGGAGGGCCCCGCGCGGGGATCGCGGCGGGGCCCCAAGTCAGGGAGGAAACGCCCATGAGCGTCTGCCAGGAGTTAGCAAGCCCCGTGCCAGCGCTGGCTGCGCGGCGGCTCGGGCGCTCCTGAGGTCGGCCCGGCGCTCGACCGGCGAGGTGAGCGTCCTGCCCGCGCCGTTCAGGCCCCGCCTTGCGGATCCCCGCCCGCCGGATCCTCGCTCCCCGGATCCTGGCCCGGCCAGTCGACGATGCGGTCCGGCAGTTCCTCGGTCTCGAACTCCTCCTCGGTGCCGCTGACCCGGCCGCGGACCGAGATGCCGGCCTCGTGCACGGTGCGCCGGGTGCCGGAGACCAGGGGATGCCACCAGGGCAGGTCGCGCCCGTCCCGCACCAGGCGATAGCCGCAGGTCGGCGGCAGCCACGGCAGGGTGCGCACCGCCTCGGGCGTCAGCCGCACGCAATCGGGCACCCTGCGCTGGCGCCGGGCGTAGTCGCGGCAGCGGCAGGTGCCGGCATCGAGCAGCGTGCAGCCGATATCGGTGTAGTGGATCTCGCCCGAATCCTCGTCCTCGAGCTTGAGCAGGCAGCAGCGGCCGCAGCCGTCGCACAGGCTCTCCCACTCCTGCGGCGACATCGCCTCCAGGCTCTTCTCGCGCCAGAACGGGGTCTCGGCCTTCAGCGAGGCGGGCGGGCGCGGGGGCTTGCTGCGGGCTTCGGCCACGGTGGTTCAAGGCTCTCGAGGCGCCGGCGCGACGGCGCGGGTGGGAATGTCGGGGATGGAGGATCCCCCTCTGCCGCGCCCGGGGCCCGCGGGCAAGCACGGCCGGGCCGGCTTACGCAATCCTGCGACGTCGTGTCGGCGAAGAAGCGCCCCATATAGGCCTTGGAAGCCTGCGAAGGGCTCACGGTCTCGCGCTAGGATGCGAGGCTTGCTAGACCATCGAATTGCGCCATCCCGAGGACCGTTGCCGTGCCCGAGAACCAGCCCACCGACCGGCTGACCAAGCTCCGGACCCGCCTGTCCCACGGGATGCTCGGTTTCGACGCCTGGCTGAACGACGCCCTCTACAACGGCGGCCGCTCGTTCGGCGAGGCCTACGGCCGCTACGCCGAGAAGATCCAGCGCCGCTTCCGGGTGCGGGGCGTCAAGCGCGTCGTCCTCGACCTCGCGAGCGAGGGCGTGACGCTCGGGCTCGGCGGCGCCGTGGTGATGCTGACGCTCGCCCAGTCGGCCTTCAACCAGACCAGCGAGAACTGGCTGAAGGCCCCGGACCTCGCCGTGACCTTCCTCGACCGCTACGGCACCGAGGTCGGGCGGCGCGGCATCAAGCACGACGATTCGCTGCGCATCGACGAGTTTCCCGACATCCTGGTCAAGGCGCTGATCTCGACCGAGGACCGGCGCTTCTACGAGCACTGGGGCATCGACCCGATCGGGACCCTGCGCGCCGTGACGGTGAACGCGCGCGGCGGCGGCCACGTCCAGGGCGGCTCCTCGCTGACCCAGCAGCTCGCCAAGAACCTCTTCCTGTCGAACGAGCGCTCGCTCGAGCGCAAGATCAACGAGGCGTTCCTGGCCCTCTGGCTCGAATGCCACCTGACCAAGAACGAGATCCTGAAGCTCTACCTCGACCGCGCCTATATGGGCGGCGGCACCTTCGGGGCGGCCGCGGCGGCGGATTATTATTTCGGCAAGAACCTCAAGGACATCACCCTGCCGGAGGCGGCCATGCTGGCCGGCCTGTTCAAGGCGCCGACGAAGTACGCGCCCCACGTCAACCTGCCGAAGGCCCGCGCCCGGGCGGCGGACGTGCTGCACAACATGGTCGAGGCGGGCTACCTCACGGAGGGCCAGATCCAGTCGGCCCTGCGCAACCCGGCGACTCCGGTGACCCGCTCGCGCGACATCAGCGCCGATTACTATCTCGACTGGGCCTTCAACGAGATCAAGAAGCTCGCCGACGAGGGCAAGCTGAAGAAGGAGCGGGTGCTGGTGGTGAAGACCCCGCTCGACCTCGCGATCCAGAAGCGGGCCGACCAGGCGGTGGAGAACGTGCTGCGCCAGTTCGGCGACGCCTTCGACGTCGAGCAGGCGGCCCTCGTGACCATGGATCCGGACGGCGCCGTGCGGGCGATGGTCGGCGGGGCCGATTACGGCCAGAGTCAGTTCAACCGCGCCACCGACGCGCTGCGCCAGCCCGGCTCGTCGTTCAAGCCCTACGTCTACGCCGCGGCGCTCGCCACCGGGCAGTGGCGGCCGGAGAGCCGCGTCGTCGACCGGCCGGTCTGCATCGGCAACTGGTGCCCGGCGAATTACGGCCGCTCGTTCGCCGGCACCGTGCCGCTCTGGGTCGCGGTGGCGAAGTCGATCAACACCATCCCGGTGCAGTTCTCGATCGCCATGGGCAAGCAGCTCGGCGAGACCCACGACGCCCGGGCGGCCAAGCTCGGCCGGGCCAAGATCATCGAACTGTCCCACAAGATGGGCATCACCTCGAACCTGGTCGACTCGGTCTCGCTGCCGATCGGCTCGGCCGAGGTGACGGTGCTCGACCAGGCCGCCGGCTACTCGGTCTTCGCCAATGGCGGCCGCCGGGCCAAGCCCTACGCGGCGTCCGAGATCCGCACCGGCGCCGGCGAGGTGATCTACCGCCACGACACCAGCGAGGGGCCGCCCGAGCAGCTGCTCTCGACCCGGGTCGTCGCCGACATGAACTTCATGCTGAACAAGGTCGTCGACGAGGGCACCGGCCGCAAGGCGGCGGTGGAGGGCGTGCGCACCGCCGGCAAGTCGGGCACCACCAACGCCTACCGCGACGCCTGGTTCGTCGGCTATACCGGCAACCTCGTCACCGCCGTCTGGTACGGCAACGACGACCATTCCTCGACCAAGAACCTGACCGGCGGCTCGCTGCCGGCGATCACCTTCCACGAGGTGATGGCCCCGGCTCACCAGGGCATCGAGATCAAGCCGATGCCGGGCTTCGAGGCGGACAAGGCCGCCGTTCGCAGCGCCCAGGGCCCCGCCCCGACCACCCCGCCCCCCGGCGCGCCGGCCGGCGCCCTGTCGCGGCGCTCCTTCGAGGTGCTGGGGGGACTGGGCACCCTGTTCCGCTCGGTCGAGAGCCCGACCCCGGGGCGGGCGGCGTTCAACACGGTGGGAAGCGGCGCGGCGGAACGGTCGTCGGTGCGGTGACGCGGGGGGGGCGCGGCGCCCGAGTGCCGCGCCTTGACCTTCGCCATGACGATCCGCACAACGGCGCCGTGCGGCCGCACGGTCCCGCGGCGACCGGCTCCGGCACGCGTTGCAGGGCCGCACGAAGGAAAAGCCCATGAAGTACGTGGCGGTCACCCGCATCCTCGACGAGGCGGACATCGTCGAGGCCTTCACGCGGCACACGGCCCTGTTTGCCGGCCATCACATCTTCATCGATAACGGCAGCAACGACGGCACGCTCGACATCCTGCGGTCCCTGCAGGCCGAGGGGTTGTCGATCACCGTCTTCCAGAACAAGTCCGTTCATTACAACGAGCGCGAGTTCAACACCTTCCTGTACAAGGAAGCGGTCGACAACCACCGGGCCGACTGGGTCGTCTTCCTGGACGCCGACGAGTTCCTCGACGACCGCCATCTCGGGATGTCGTTTCATCAGTACTTCGAGGCCCTGGAGCGGAGCGGCAGCCCGGTCCAGTGCGTCAAGATCCCGATGGTCAACTATCAATACACGCGGCAGGACAACAAGGATGAAATGATCGTCCCGCGTCGCATGGTCAAGCGTCACGCGCCGAGCGACACCTGCAAGGTGATCGTGAGCGCGAAGATCCGTCACGACGAGATCATGATCGACAACGGATCGCATCACGTCTTCTGCCGCGGGTCCGAGGTGCGCGAGCAGATCACCGAGGCCAGGATCTGGCTGGCCCACTACTCCGAGCGCTCGCCGTTCCAGCTGGTGGTGAAGTTCGTGCGGGGCTGGGCGAAGGTCCTCGCCGCGGGCGAGGTCGCGCTCAAGGCCGGCGCGAGTTCCCACTATCGCGGGCCGTTCGAGATCCTCAAGGACCGGCCCGAAGCGCTCCTCAAGAGCGAGTGGTTCATGACCCACAAGAACGAGCACCCGGACCTCGTCGAGGATCCGACGCGCTACCATGGCGGCGAGCTGCGCTACACGCCGCGGGTCGAGGACGACATGATCGCCGTCAGGAGCCTCATGGGATACCTGGCGGACCTGGCCGAGCAGCACGGCCGGCTGATCGATTCGAGCGCGGCGGTCCGGCAGCTGGTCGAGCAATGGGGGTCGCAGCACGGCCGGATCCTGTGAGCGTCGCCGATAGCTCGGCTCCTGCGGCGTCCATCGGGACGCCCGTGACGATGGACCGGCCCGTCACCCGGGCACCCCCTGACCGAGCGGATGTCGGCGCGAAGGAAAAAATTCCGGCGCGCTCCAAGATCCGGCGCAGCACCAAGGCGCATGCCGACCGGATCATGCCCTAGAGCACGGACCGGCCGTACTCGGATCGAGGGCGCATCAGATCTTCGACTCCGCGATTGCGATTTTGTCACATTTCCGTCACAGCTCCCGTATGCACTTTCTCGGAAAATGCTCTACGATCGCCTGAACTGAGCCCGGCAGGCGCAGCCTCGATCGTCATCGAGCACTCCTCCGGATTACCCTACGGTTCAACGGCTTTGAGACTGACGACACAGCGCGAGCATGATCGGTGGCTGGACCGCCTTCTCGCGACGCGCCTGGCGCAGCGGATCCGGACACACCTCCTCGACCGCGCCGGGTCCGCCCCGGAGCACGGTCACGCGACGCCGTGGCCGCACCGGATTCGCGATCGGCTCTCGGCGATCGTGAACCCGCCCGAGCGCCCGCCGGGCGTCGCGACGGTCGTGGCGATCGCGAAGAATGAAGGCCGGTACATCACGGAGTGGATCGCCTGGAATCTCGCGATCGGCTTCGATCGCATCCTGATCTTCTCGAACGACAGCACCGACGACACCGACCGGATCGTCTCGCGTCTTTCACGGCGGGACCCACGGGTCGCCCTGATACCGTGGCCGTCCGTACCCGGCACCTCGCCCCAGATCACCGCCTACACGCAGTCCCTGCGCATCGTGACGACGCCCTGGGTCATGTTCCTCGACATCGACGAGTTTCTCCTGCCCTTCGCCGACGGCCATATCCACGATTTCCTCGATCGCGTTCCGGCCGACGTCGCGAGTGTTCACATCAACTGGCGGAATTTCGGCTCCGGCGGACGGACATCCGCTGATTACGACTTCGTGACCAAGACGTTTTTCCAGGGCGCCGACTTGGATTGGGCCAATCACCACCATTTCAAGAGCTTCATCCGCACGGCCCTGGCAACGGATGTTCACGTTCACGACGCGGGAACGTCGGAGGGCCGCAGGACGCTCTCCGACTTCAAGGAGTTCACGCTGCATTACCCCGGCATCGGCACACGGACAGTTCACGACACGATCCAGATCAATCACTATCAATGCAAAACTTATGACGAATTTGTCCTGCGCATGCGGTGGGGCGACGCTAATTACGCAGGGAGCGCACCGCGCGACCACTCGCGAGAACGATTCGACGTTCTCGACAGGAACGAAACCTCGGATTTCAAGACACGCCTGTTCGAAGCCGCCTTCGATGCTGAGTACGAGCGGCTGACGCGATGACGCTCGCCCCGCACCGCGGATCCCCGGAGGAGGCTCGCGGTCCGATCCGGCGGATCCCGGGCCTCCCGTCTTCGGCCCGGCGGTAGCCGCTCGGCGAAAAAACCCGTTCGGGCTCCGCCCGACCTGGGCTAGACACGGCCCCACGATGCTGATCGAGAAAGTCGCCCCTCCGGCCGCCGGGCGCGCCGCGCCCCTCCGGCCCCGAACCCTGCCGCGGCTGCTGCGGCGGGCGGCGCGCCTGCGCGGGTTCGGGTTCGGGACTGTCGGGCTGGTGGTCTACGCCCTCGCGCTCGGTGCGGTCCTGGGTCTTGCCAGCGCCAACTGGGCGACGCGGGGGCGCTACCCGTTCGGGGGCGTCACCCTCAACGCCTGGACAGCCTGGCCGAAGATCGGCTCGCGCGAGGCCGACCCCTACGTGCGGGCGATCCACGCCCGGACCGGCGAGGTGCCGCTGGCCCTCGGGGAAGGCCTGCTCCTCACCGCGCTCACCGACGATGCCGGGCGCCGACTCGACCCGTCCTGCCGCTACCGCATCGCCGGTGCCACGCCCCCGGCCCGGGCCTGGACCCTGACGGTGGAGCGGCGCGGGCACGCCAGGGAGACGGCCCGGGCAGCCGCCGGTGAAGCCGCCAAGGAAACGGCCAAGGACTCCAGTAAGGCCGCGGCCGATCGCCCGGCGCAGGGAGGCGCCGTGCCGCCGGCGCGCACCGGCTTCACCTCCACGGAGGTCCTGCGCGACCGCGACGGCCGCTTCGCCGTGAGCCTGAGCCCGGTCGTGCAGCCCGGCAACTGGCTGCCGATGCCCGGGGGCGACGGCTCGATCCGGCTGGTGCTGCGCCTCTACGACACGCCGGTGGCGGCGAGCACGGGCGTGCTCGAACGCGAGGGCGTGCCCTCGATCACCCGGGAGGATTGCCCGTGACGCCGCTCGGCCGCTTCGTCCTCGCCACCCTGTGCGGCCTCGTCCTGGCCGGACTCGTGCACGTCGCGACGGTGCTGGCGATCCCCTATCTCGCCGACGGCGACGCCCTGGCGCGCTCGCGCGCGACGCTCGCCAACGACACCTCGGTGCTGGTCCACGCGGCCGCAATCGGGGGACCGGCCGAGGCGGCGGAGGGCTGGCTGCCGCCGCAGGACCCTGCGACGGCGGTGGGCGTCTGCGCCTACGACCTCGACGACGGCCCGGTGCGGATCACCGCCGAGACCGGCCCGCTCGTCGAGACGATCGCGCTGCACGGGCGCAGCGGCGCCTATTACGCCATCACCGACCAGGCGGCCGTGCGCGGCACCGTCGAACTCGTCATCATGACCCGGCGCCAGTTCGACGAGGCGCTCGCCACCGCCGACGAGGACGAGCGCAATCGCGACGTGCGCATCGTCGCGCCGAGCCGGCAGGGCTTCGTCAGCGTGCGGGTGCTCGCCGCCCTGCCGAGCCAGCAGGCCCAGGCCAACGAGGCCGCCCGCTCGGTCTCCTGCACGATCGACGGGCCGGACGAGTAGGGCGATCGCCTCCCGGTCTCCGCGACCGGGAGGCGATCTCTTCATCCCTTGCGCACCAGCACCACCTCGCCCGGCTCCGCGGGCACGAGGCCGCAGCGCGCCTCGGCATCCGCCGGCAGCAGCGGGTCGAGCAGGGTCCGGCGCGAGTCCAGGAAGGCGAGGGCCCGCTCGGTCGCCACCGCCTCGTCCTCGGGGGCGGCGATCAGCAGGTGTTCGAGGGCGTAGCGGTAGGAGGCGGAGCGCGCCGCCGTCTCGCGCCGCACCCAGGCGATGAGGCAGCGGTTCTCCGCCACCCGCATCGCGGCGCTGCGCACGTCGCGGTCGTCGAGGGTGGTGATGAAGGGCAGGCTCTGCAGCCGCGTCAGGTCCGCCCGCACCACCCGCGACGCCGTCTCGGCGAAGGCCGGGACGAGGCGGCCATCCGCCACCAGGTCGTCGGAGAGGCGCCGGTAGCGCGAGACGACCGAGCGGAACGGCCCGCTGGTGATCGCCTCGAGATAGGCCGCCGGATCGGCGGGGCGCCAGCCCGCCGGCAGCACCCGGGCGCGGGTGAGGTTGTTGAGGGCGGCATCGAAGACGCTGCGCTCGCGCGCCGGCATCAGGAAGCGCCAGGCGCGGTCGCGAAGCGCCCGCTCGTCCTCCGTGAAGGGAAACAGCGAGGCCGGTTCGCCGCGCTCGTGCGCTGCAAAGGTGCCGGCGGCGTCGATCAGGCTGTTCCAGGCGGTGGGCGCCGGGCGGCCGAAATCGCCCTGCTGGACGCAGGCCGCCACCAGCGGCACGGCGATGAGGGCGCCGGCGAGCGGCGAGACGAACGGCAGGGTCCGGCGCGGCATGGGGGAGCGCGGGATCTCAGCGCCGGCAGCGCCGCTCGGGCGCGGGCAGGCCGGGCTCGGCGGGATCGGGCAGCCTCTCATAGCGCACTCCCGTGAACAGCAGAATCGTGCCGCGGACCGCGTCCGCCGGATGGGAATCGGCCGAACCGCCGGCGACCGCACGCGCCGCGAGGCGCGGGAACGGGATGATGTCCGCCGAGGGACGCCGCTGTGGGCCGACCATGTGTGCTCTCCCGCCTCCGCCTAAGTCCCTCCGGCACGTCCCCCCGGGACCGCCGCCCATCGCGACCTCATGGGAGGGACGAAACCACGCGCATGGTTAATGGATTGTTTCCATCGATCCCCCGTATCACCGTGTCCGGAAGCCCGCCCGGCCCGCGGCGTAAACCATCGGTGACCGGACCGGTGCTCGATCCCCGCTGTCCCCAGGCCGGGAACCGGCCGCTCTCCGCAGCCTTAAGCGTCGCTTTACGCAAGCCCCGGCATTCTCCGGGTCGTCTTCAGTCCTGCGTACCCGATCGCCCATGGCCCGCTCCGCCGCCGACGCTCCGCCGGACCTCTCCGGCCTTCTCGACCTCGCGCGAGACCGGCGTCTCGACATGAAACCGGTCCTGCTGCGGGTGCAGACGGACCTTTTTCGCGCCGCGCCGGTGCGGGACGTCGCGACGATCCGGGCCTTCGAGTCGCTCGCCTGCGGGCTGATCCCGACGGTCGATTCCGCTACCGCCGAGATCGTCGCCCAGAAGCTGGCGCCGCTGGCCGACACGCCCCAGAGCGTGCTGACGCTGCTCGCCGCCCATGGCGGCGGCGCCCGCGACGCGGTGCTGGCCTTGAGCCCGGTCCTGTCGACGGCGCTGCTCGACGCCGCCGGCAACGGGCCGGAACTCGACGCGGTCATCGCCCTGCGGCACGATCTCGGCCGGGCCCTCGTCGACGACCTGAGCCAGCGCGACGAGCCGGACGTCGACCTGGCGCTCGCCCGCAACGCGACGGCGCCGCTCGCCGGCGCCGCCCTGGTGCGGCTGGCCGAGCGGGCGCGCCGGCGGCCGGACCTGGCCGCCCTGCTCCTCGCCCGCGACGACCTGCCGGCGGTCGAGCTCGCGCCGCTCTACCTGAAGGCCGACGGCGAGCGCAGGGCGGCGATCCGCGACGGCGTCGCCGCCCGCGCGGCCCTGCGGCCGCAGGGGCGGGCCGGCACGCGCGCCGCCGTCGCGGCGCTCACCGCCTTCGCCGCCCGCGGCGAGCCGGAGCGGTTCGAGGCGGCGCTCGGCGAGGCGCTCGGCATGCCGGGGGCTGGCTTGCGCGCCTCCGAGCCGGAGCGGCGCGACCTCCTGGCGCTGGCGCTCCGCGCCGCGGACCTCGCCGAGGATGAAGCGGTGGTCATGTTCCGGCACCTCGATCCCGCGGCCGCCCGCTCGGCCGAGGCGGAATCCGGCCTGACCGAGCTGTTTCGCGTCATGGACGCCGCGACCGCCCGCGACCTCGTCGCCTCGATCCTCGGCAGCGACGGGATCCTGCACGGCGCCACCCCCGAGCAGCACCGCCCGGCCCACGGCCCGGCCTCGCCGCGCCTGCGCCCGGCCGCCGCCCCCTCCTTGCGCCCGGCCCTGCCGGAACGGACCCGCAAGGCGCGCTAGGAGGCATCGCACGACGGTTTCCCCCCGGTCGCCAAATGCTCTAGGCGTAACATTCCGGATGCTGCGCCGCCCGCGACGGGATGGCGCGCGACGGGACAACGAGAACCGTCTCGGGGAGAGCCTCGTGAGTGCCAGCCTGCCGGTCGCCCTGCCTGATATCGGCGACTTCAAGGACGTCCCGGTGGTCGAGATCCTGGTCAAGCCCGGGGACCGGATCGCCGTCGACGACCTCCTGATCAGCATCGAATCCGACAAGGCGACCATGGAGGTCCCTTCGCCTGTGGCGGGGGTGGTGGCGGAGATCCTGGTGGCGCCGGGCACGCGGGTGTCGCAGGGCACGCCGATCCTGATGGTCGACACCTCCGGCGAGGCCGCCACGCCGGCACCCGCCGCGGCCCCGTCCGCCCCCGAACCGGCGCCGAGCCCGGCCCCAGCGGCGGTTCCCGCGCCGGCCGCACCCGAGATCCCCGCCACGTCCGAAGCCCACGCCACGTCCGCCGCCCACGCCACGCCCTCCGTGCGCGCCTACGCGCGCGAGCTCGGCGTCGATCTGGCGGGCATTCCCGGCACCGGCCCGCAGGGCCGCATCCTGCGCGAGGACGTGCTGGCCTTCGTCCGCGGCCAGATGGCGGCCCCCTCCCCCGCTGCCCCGGCGGCCCCACCGCCCGCTCCGTCACCCTCGGGGATCGGCGCCGGCCTGCCGGCCTGGCCGCAGGTCGACCACGCCAAGTTCGGCCCGGTGCGGCGGGAGGCCCTGTCGCGCATCCAGCAGATCTCCGGCCAGGCGCTCACCCGCAACTGGCTGACGATCCCGCACGTCACCAATTTCGACCATGCCGACGTCACCGAGACCGAGGCGCTGCGGCGCGAGCTGAACGGCGCCGGCCGGCCCGGCGCCCACAAGGTCACGATGGTGGCGATCCTGATCAAGGCCGCCGCCGCCGCGCTCCGGGCCTATCCGCGCTTCAACGCGGCGCTCGACGGCGATGCCCTGATCCTGAAGGATCATGTCCATGTCGGCTTCGCGGTCGACACGCCGCGGGGCCTCCTGGTGCCGGTGGTGCGCGACTGCGACCGCAAGGGCCTCGTCGAGATCGCCCAGGAGATGGGGGAGCTCGCCGAGCAGGCCCGCTCCGGCACCCTGCCTCCCGCCGCGATGCAGGGCGGCGGCTTCTCGGTCTCCTCGCTCGGCGGCATCGGCGGCGACGGCTTCACGCCGATCATCAACGCCCCCGAGGTGGCGATCCTGGGGGCGGCGCGCTCGCGCATCGAGCCGGTCTGGGACGGCAGCACCTTCCAGCCGCGGCTGATCCTGCCCCTGAGCCTGTCCTGGGACCACCGGGCGGTGGACGGCGCGGCGGCGGCCCGCTTCCTCTCGCATCTCGCCGCGGTGCTCGCCGACCTGCGCCGGGGCGCCCTGTGATCCGGGCCGCCACCCCGGCCGACCACCCGGCCCTGGCGTGTCTGTTCGAGGAGATGCAGGCCTACTACGCCGTGCCGTGCCCGCCTCGGGAGGAGATCGAGGCGGCGCTCGCCGGGCGCCCGGCCGGCACCGAGATCCTGGTGGCGGAGGGGGGCGGGGCGCAGGATGTCGGAGCCCTCGCCGGCTTCGCGGCCTTCTCGGCGGTCTATCCCGGCCCGGGTCTCGCGGGCGGCCTGTTCCTGAAGGAGCTGTTCGTCGGCGCCGCCCATCGCGGCGGCGGCCACGGCCGCGCGCTCGTGCGGGCGGTGGCGGGAGAGGCCGTGGCGCGCGGGCTGAAGCGCGTCGACTGGACGGCGGATGCCGGCAAGCCGGAGCTGCTCGCCTTCTACGAGGGGCTCGGCGCGGCACAGAAGCCCGACAAGGTGTTCTTCCGGCTCGACGGGGAGGCGCTGGCGACGCTCGGCGGGGCGGAGCGAGGCTAAGCAGAGCTGCACGGGGCAACTCCGCTCAGCTCCTTGTTTTTGCATCATTTATTCCGCCGAACCGGTGACCGCTTCGGCGAATGATGCTCAGGGGCCGAGCGCCTTCCCGATGGCCGCGGGGCGCAAGGCATCGTCGCGGTCGACGTCAGGCCGTCGATCCCGTCCGCATGGGCCGGAACGCCGCCAGACCCCGGCTCGCCTCGCTCAGCAGCCGTCTCGTCTCCGCGAGGGTCTCCTGCAGGGCGGCGCCCTGCTCCCGCAGGGCCGTCTGCAAGGCGTGGGAGCGCATCAGCGCCTGTGCCGCCGCGTCGCGCCGTCCTCTCAGCTCGTCCGCGATCCGCTGCATGTCGACCGAGGTCGGTGGAAGCATCGACCGCCGCCCCCGGCCCAGATACTCGGCGAACGGCAGATCAAGCATGGTCTTTCCGGCAGCGTCCGTGATCTGGAAGCCGTACTGCCAGGGATTGGCCTTCTGCCGCATCAGGTCGACAGTCATGGTCCCGATCGCGTCGAAGGCATCGAGGTAAGCCGCTTCGAGGCTGGCGAACTCGGACCCGGCTTCGTCCTGGTTCAATCCACTCGGAGTCCGCAGATGGAAATAGAAGTACGGCATAGGAAGGGCACCCGCCGGCAGCAAGACGCCCTGATCCGGTCGCCGCCTGTCAATCGAAAACTTATCACATGGTCTACACCGGCAGGCAACGTGTCGGATCGAAGCTGAACTGCTAACTCTGCCATCGGCACACGCAGCCAAGAGATGCAATTATTAATTTTTCAGTCTTGGTGCCGGCACGCAAAGGTGGCTGCGCCTCGCCCCGGGCCAACTCGTCGCGCGTCCTCGATCGGGGATTTCAGCCTGTCTGCCCGGGAGGAGGCTCCGCCCGCACGGACGTGCCCGTCGCGGGCTCGACGGCCGGACGCCGCGTTGCCGCCGCCCGCGCCCGGGTCTAGTCTCCCCCGATGGACGAGAGCGATGCCCTCCTCGCCGCACTCCACCGGACGGCCGAGCCCGCGGCGGCCCGGGCCGTGGAGCACCTGCTCCGGCACGGAGCCGATGCGGAACTGGCGCGGATCAACGCCGTGCATCTCGCTGCGGAAGCGGGCCTCGACGACGAGCCGGTGATCGGCGCGCTCCTGCACGGCGCGCGGCTCGGCCTCCTCGAGATGGCCTGGAACGTCCTGTGCCCGAGCTGCGGCGGCGTGATCGAGGCGCCGGCGAGCCTGCGCGGGGTCCGGTCGTCGGGCTATCACTGCGCCTTCTGCGCCCTCGACAGCGAACCGGTCCTCGACGACACGGTCGAGGTGACGTTCACGGTCAGCCCGCGGATCCGGCGCATCGCCGCGCACGATCCCGACGGGCTCGGCTTCTGGGACTACCAGCGCCAGGTGTTCTTCGGCTCCGGCCTCGCCTTTCCGGAGCCGGCGGACCTCGCCGCGCTGGCGCAGCGGGCGCTCGTCGAAACGGTCGAGCTGCGCGCCGGCGAGCGGATGATCCTGGCGCTCCAGCTCGGGCCCGAGCCGCTGATCGTGCTCGATCCCGTGACCCATGCGGCCCACACCCTCGCGGTCGAGGGCGAGCCGACGCAGGAGCGCCAGGATCTCGCCCTGGTCTTCGACGCCGCGAGGGCGAGCGCCGGCCACAGCACGGTCCGCCCCGGTCCCTTGCGCATCTCCCTCGACAACCGGACCGGCGGGCGGGTGCTGCCGGCGGTCTTCCGCGTCGGGCCGGATCTCGAGGCGCTGCTCGGCGGGCGCATGCCCTTCCTCACCGCCAAGCGACTCCTCAGCAACCAGACTTTTCGCGATCTCTACCGCACCGACACGCTCGACATCGACCAGCGGCTCAAGATCCTGAGCCTGACCTTCCTGTTCACCGACCTGAAGGGCTCGACCGAGCTCTACGCCCGGGTCGGCGACCTCGTCGCCTACGACCTGGTGCGGGCGCATTTCCGCATCCTGCACGAGATCGTCGCCGCCGAGGGCGGGGCGGTGGTCAAGACGATTGGCGACGCCGTAATGGCGACGTTTCCGGCGCCGCACCGGGCGGTGGCGGCGGCGCTCCGCATGCGGGCGGCGATGCAGGCCCTGAACGCCGAGCGCGGGGCCGACGACCTCGTGCTCAAGATCGGGCTGCACGAGGGACCGTGCCTCGCGGTGAGCCTCAACGACCGCCAGGATTATTTCGGGCAGACCGTGAACGTGGCGGCGCGGGTGCAGCAGCTGGCGGCGGCCGGCGGCATCTTCGCCACCGACGCGGTCCTGCGCCACGCCGAGGCCGCCCGCTGCCTGACCGAGAACGGGATCACGGCCCGGGCCGAGCTGCGGCGCTTGCGCGGCATCGGCGAGCCAGTGCCGGTGCAGGAGCTGATCTGAGAGCGTGCTTGACCGATGGCGTCGGTCGATCTGGCACGCAGGTCACCATCTCACCGGGTCATCCCGGGGCCCGGCGCAGCCGGGAACCCGGGATCCATAACCGCCGACGGTGACAGATCAGGCGGAAGGCCTCCCGCCTCTTCCTGGAACGTCAGCGGTTATGGATCCCGGGTTCCGCTGCGCGGCCCCGGGATGACCCGGAGGGTTGCAGATCGGTTCGTCGAAGCAAGCGGGTCTGGAAATCGCTCACCTGAGGTCCGGCGGGACGCCGTGATCGACCAACCCGAGGCGCGGCACCACCGTGCCGGGGCGCAAGATCGCACCGGGGGCCACGACGGCATTCGCCCCGAGCCGCGCCCCGTCGCCGACGAGGGCGCCGAACTTGGGCAGGCCCGTCTCGATCAGGGCACCGTCGTACCGGAACGCCACCGTGGCGCCGGGCCACTCGTTGCGGTGGTTGGCGATGACGGCCCCGGCCTCGAGGTTGACGCCCCGGCCGACCACGCTCTCGCCGACGAAGTTGAAATGGGCGAGCGCCGTGCCGGCGAACAGGAACGAGGCCTTGAGTTCCGCGCCCGGCCCGATCGTGCAGGCCTCCTCCAGCCAGGCGCCGCCCCGCAGGGTGGCGCCGTGGCCGACGAAGCAGCGCGGCCCGACGACGAGCGGGCCCTTGAGCACCGCGCCGGGCTCGATCCGGGCGCTGCGATGGACCGCGACTTCGTCGGCGAGGCAGAAATCCGTGCCGAGCCGGTCGAGGAGCCGGCGGACGACCGCCGGCGCCGCCGCGGTGAGCGCCCAGGGCGTCTCGTCCGCGAGATCGGCGAGGGCGCAATCTGAAAAGGCCGGGATGTGGCGGAGGAGCAGGCTCATGGCGGTCCCGGCCGAACGAGGTCAGGTCGCGGTCAGTCGCAGACGCGGACCCGGCGGATGTAGACGTCGCCGAACTCGTCCACCATCCGGCGGCGGACGGTGTAGCAATCCGGGCCGTAGGCCGGGGCGTAGCCGCCATAGACCGGCGTATAGCCGTAGGCCGGGGCGGGGGCATAGCCGTAGGCCGGCCGCGCGCCGGCGGCGATCGCGCTGCCGAGGGCGAGGCCGCCGACCGCGCCGAGGGCAAAGGCCGGCCCGCCGCGCCAGCCGGCCTCGGCCGGCGCGGCGCCGGCCAGGGTGACGCTCGCCAGGCTCGCCGCGGCCACGCAGACGGATGCGATGCGCTTCATGGCAGATCCCCATGACGTTGGAAGGTGAGGACGATGTCCCGAGCAACCCAGAGCCGATCGCGGCTCGTCCGTGCTCGATGTCCTCAAATTCTCACCGTCACGCTGAATGCCGGCTGAAGCTTGGGCGCAGGATTCCTTCACGCAGACTCGCGGCAAGACTCTCACGGCAAAGCTCAGGTCGCGTCGGCGGCGGGCTTCGCCTGGACGATGCGGTGGCCCGAGACCTCGGCGCCGGCCTCCGGGGCGAGGCGGCGGAACGAGAAGGTCGAGAGCCCGGAGAGGACCGCCACCGCCAGGAAGGCGGGCCAGAAATCCTCCGCCCGGATCTCGGTGCGGCCGTGCCACTCGGCGGCCGACTGGAGCGCGAAAGCCCCGAAGGCGACCCCGATGCTCAAGGAGAGCTGCTGCGCCACGCTGGCGAGGCTCGTCGCCGCGCTCATGTCGCGCGGGTCGACGTCGGCATAGGCGATGGCGTTGACGGCGGTGAATTGCAGCGAGCGGAAGCAGCCGCCGATCAGCAGCACCGCGATGATGACGGCGTGCGGCGTGCCCGCGGTGAACAGGCCGTTGATCGCGAGCAGCCCGGCGGCCACCACGGCGTTCAGGGTCAACACCGCCCGGAACCCGAAGGCGCGCAGGATGCGGGCGGCGATGGTCTTCATGAACAGCGCGCCGGCGGCGGCCGCGAAGGTGATGAGACCCGAATGCAGCGGATCGAGCCCGAAGCCGAGCTGCAGCATCAGGGGCAGCAGGAAGGGAATCGCCCCGGTGCCGATGCGAAACAGGCTGCCGCCGAGCACCGCCGCCCGGAAGGTCGGGTAGCGCAGAAGGTCGAGGCGGATCACCGGATGCGCGACCCGGCGGCTATGGGCGAGGTAGAGCCCGCACATCACGATGCCGGCGCCGGTGCAGGCCCAGGACACGGCCTCCGGCAGGAGGTGGCGCCCGCTCGAGGCGAGGCCCAGCATCAGGCTCGCGAGCCCTATGCCTGAGAGGACGAAGCCGACGAGGTCGAGGGGCGGGCGCGCCTCCTCCTTGATGTCCTGGAAGTAGCGGGTGGCGAGCAGGATGCCGGCGAGCCCGATCGGCAGGTTGATGAAGAAGATCCAGCGCCAGTGCAGCGTCGTGGTGATGAGGCCGCCGAGCGGCGGACCGATCACCGGGCCGACGAGGGCCGGGATGGTCAGCGTCGCGAGCGCCTGGACCAGCTCGCCCTTCGGCACGCTGCGCAGGAGCACGAGGCGCCCGACCGGCACCATCATCGCCCCGCCCATGCCCTGCAGGAAGCGGGCGGCGACGAACCAGCCCAGCGAATGCGCCGCCGCGCAGGCGAGCGAGCCGGCCATGAACACCGCGAGCGCCCAGCGGAACACCGTGCGGGCGCCGTAGCGGTCGGCGGCCCAGCCGCTGATCGGGATGAAGATCGCCAGGCTGACGAGGTAGGAGGTGAGCGCGAGCTTCAGGGCGATCGGGTCCTCGCCCATATCCGCGGCGATCGCCGGCAGCGACGTCGCGAGCACGGTCGAGTCCGTGTTCTCCATGAACAGGGCCGTGGCGACGACGAGGGGGACGATCCGGGCGGTGCGCATGGCGCCGTATCTAGCGCACGGTCACCGTACCGGAAGCGCGAATCGGCGGGGGCTCGCCCGCGCGGCGCGCGGGGATGAGTGGCTTAACCCTTGATTTTACCCGGGTGTTATTGACGCTGCTTTTTATCCGGGTAAAAAGGCGTCGCACGTCGAGCCCAGAGTTTCGCCATGGACGAGTCCTTTACCTGCACCGCTTTCGAGGATGGCCGACATTTGGCCACCGGCCCGGCCGCCGTCGTGGCCCTGGCGGTCAAACAAGCGGTCGCGCGGGGAGCCAGCCCGCTCGTCTTCGACGACAGCTCCGGTCGGCAGATCGACTTCGACCTGCGCGGCAGCGACGCCGAGGTGACGGCGCGGCTGGAGCCACCCGCCCGCGCGGCGGGACGCCCGAAGCTCGGGGTCGTCGCCCGCGAGGTCACCCTTCTGCCGAGGCACTGGGACTGGCTCGCCGCTCAACCCGGCGGCGCCTCGGTCGCCCTGCGCAAGCTCGTCGAGGCGGCCCGCAATGCCGGCGCGGGCGGGGAGCGGCAGCGCCTGGCTCAAGAAGCGGCAGACCGCTTCATGGGGGCAATGCTCGGCGATGCTCCCGGCTACGAAGAGGCGTCACGCGCCCTCTACGCGGGCGATGCGGATCGCTTCCGAACCTTGAGCGAGAACTGGCCGGCGGATCTTCGCGACCATGCCCGCGGCCTGGCCGGTCCAGCCTTCGAGGCAGCGTAGGCCTCAACCCGCCGCCCGGAACCGGCCCGTTTCCTCCAGGATGGGCGCGGAGGAACGGGCCCGCCTCAGCGCCTCACTCCGCCGCCACCCGCACCGGCAGGTCGGCCGCCGCCCGCCGGGGCGTCGAGACCTCGGCCACCGGGAGGGCGCCGTCGTCGGTCAGGGTCACGAAGCGCCGGCCGTCATAGGCCAGGAGCGCGCCGGTCTCGATCTCGAAGAACCACCCGTGCAGCGAGAGCCCGCCCTTGGCGAGCGCCGCCGCCACGCTCGGATGCGTGCGCAGATGGGCGAGCTGCACCACCACGTTCTCGAGGGCGAGCGCCCGCAGGCGGTCCTTCGGGTCGATGTCGGCCGGATAGGCCTCGCAGACGATGCGGTCGGCGGCGTGGCTGTGGCGCAGCCAGGCGGCGACGTTCGGCATCGCGGCGAGGGCGCCGGGCTGCATCAGCCCCTTCATGGCGCCGCAATCCGAGTGGCCGCAGACCACGATGTCGCGCACCCCGAGCGCCACCACCGCGTACTCGATCGCCGAGGAGACGCCGCCGTTCATCTGCGAGAAGGGCGGCACGATGTTGCCGGCGTTGCGGCAGACGAACAGCTCGCCGGGGCCGGCCTGGGTGATGTGCTCGGGCGAGACCCGGGAATCGGCGCAGGCGATGATCAGCGCCTTCGGCTGCTGCCCGTCGCGCACGAGGCGCTCGTACATCCGCTGCTGGCCGGGGAAGACGCTGCCGCGGAAGGCGCAGATGCCCTGGATGATGCTGCTGTCCACGAGGAGTCCTTGTCGTGGTGGATGGGGGGCGGGGTTTCGCCACCTCAGGATTTCGTCGAGTCACGCCGGGTCGTGCGCGCCCCCTCTCCCCGCGGGCGGAAGGCTGACCGGGGAAAGTAAGTAGCGCGGGCTTCTTCCCTCCCCCCTCTGCGGGGGAGGGTGGCCCCTGCGTCAGCAGGGGTCGGGAGAGGGGACACCGTTTCCGGAGAGGCCGCGCGCTCTATGAAGGGCGTACCCTGGAGCGGCGTCGCGCTGCCCCTCTCCCGCCCCACTCCGTGGGGCACCCTCCCCCGCAGAGGGGGGAGGGAAGAAGCCCGCGCCATTTCTTTTCCCGTACGACCCTGCACCCATGGGAAGAGAAAACCCGCGCCTCACCGGCCGACCGCCCACCGGCCTGCGCGCTCCATCCCGCTGCCCCGCTCCGCCACCATCGGCTGGCCCTGGATCTGCCCGGTGCCCGCCCGCTGCGACAGGTGCGAGCGGGGATCGTGGTAGGGATCGGAGACGTAGCTGCTCATGAAGCCGCCGCCGGCGGCCTGGCGGCTGCCCTCGCCGCCTTCGGCCCGCGCGGCGGCCGGCAGCGCGAGAGCGGTGGCCAGGATGGTCGTAACGACGATCGTCTTCATCGTATTATCCTCTCTCGATCGACTGTATTGACGGACCGAACCAGTCCGTTCCGGCGATGAAGATGAGGATGATCGAAGACATTGTCTTGCGATGTGCGGCCACGCACCCAAGGATAAACCGAACAATAATCCCGCCTGCGATGCGACCGGGTGCGGTTCCGCACGTCTGTGCTGCGTAAGGTCACTCTCGCGGCGGATGACCCGGGGCGCGGGCCGGTCCGCCCACCCGGCTTGACCGCTCCGGCCCGCGCGGCCCATACCTCGCGCAACATCGAGGAGGCCCATGGTCACCATCGCGAGACGGCCCACGGGCCTGCCCCCGCGCACCGGACCGGCGCGGCCCACGGGCGCCCCTCTCTCCGGCGCCCCCTCCCCCCGGTCCCGTCGCCCACGCTGATGGACCGCGATCCGATCGCCTTCGCCTGGCGCGCCGCCAAGCGCCGGCACGCCACCGCCGTCGCGGTCGCCCTCGGGCTCGGCGGCCCGCTGGTCGGGCTCGGGCTGCTCGCCCTTCGCGACCTCGTCGACGAGCTGCTGGCGCTCGCCGAGCCGGGACGCGGGCCGATCCACTTCCTCCACCTCGTGGTGCCGCTGCCGGAGCGATGGGGCGGCCACGGCCTGGTGCTGGTGCGCGGCTGGCCGCTGCCGGAGAGCGCCCTGACCCTGTGGGCGCTGGGCTGCCTGATCGGCGTCGCCCTGTCCCTCGCCCTCCTCGGCTGGGGCGTGGCGCGGCTCTGCGTGACGGCGCAGGGACAGGCGGTGCGCCATCTGCGGGAGCTCGCCGAGGACGCGATCCTGCGCTCGGGGCCTGCCGCCCGCGACGATGCGCGGGCGCTGGCCGGCCAGGTCGGGGCGGCGATCCGCGCCGCGGACGGGCTCTTGGCCGTCGGTATCCTGGTGCCGGCGCTGGCGGTGGGCGCCGTGCTGGTGGCGCTGGCGGTCGCCGCCGCCGTGGCGCCGCGCCTCGTCGCGGTGGCGGGCATCAGCCTCGTGGCGGCGGCGCTGGCGCGCCAGCTCCTCATCGCCCGCACCGAGCGCCGGGACGACCAGCGCCGCCTGGAGGGCGCGGCGCTCGAGCGCGGCCTCACCGACCTGGTGCGGCGCCTGCCGGCGGTGCGGGCCCACGGCACCGCCGCCTTCGAGCATGCCCGCCTCGGCCACGTCGCCGAGCGGGCCCGCCGGGCGCTGACGGCGACCGAGGACGAGCTGTCCCGCGCCCGCGCCCCGGCGCTCGCCATCACGGTGCTGGTGCCGACGATCGTGCTCGCCGCCGCCCTCTGGCAGGGGCCGACGCCCACCGCCCCGGTGAGCGCCGGCGGCCTCTCGGCGGTGCTGGGCGCGCTGGCCGTGGCGTCGAGCGCGGTCGCCGCCTTCCTGCGCCAGAACCGGCGGCGGCGCGCCGCCCTGCCGGCCTTCCGGGAGATCGCCCGCGCCACCGCCTCGCTCGAGGCCCGCGCCCGGGCGCCGCGCCGGCTGCGCAGCCAGTCCGAGAGCCTGCCCGACGGCGGGCCGATCGTGCTCGCCAACGTCGCGGCCTACGATCCGGCCTCGGGCGAGCGGCTGATCGGCCTCGACCTCACCGTGCCGATGCCGGGCCACGTCGCGATCCTCGGCGACCGCGGCAGCGGCGGACGGGTGCTGGCGGCGCTGATCGCCGGCCAGCTCGAACCCACCGCCGGGGCGGTCACCTATGCGGGCATCGACCTGCGCTCGGTCGAGCCGGCGGAGCGGGCTCGGCGCATCGCCTATGCGGGGGCCGAGCCGGTGCTGATGGCCGGCACGCTGCTGCAGAACCTGCTCTACGGCGATCCCGCCTTCGCCGACGGATCGAGCCCGGACGCCAGCACGCCGCATGCCGGCGAACTCGAGGAGCGGCTGGTCGAGGCCCTGGCGGTCACCGGGCTCGACCGGCTGGTCTATGGCCGGGGCCTCGCCAGCGTGCTGCCGCGCCGGCTCGACGCAGGCACCGCAACGGCGATCGTGGAGACGCGGGACGCCCTGCGCGCCGCGCTGACGGCGGACCACGCCGCCCACCTGATCGAGCCGTTCGACCCCGCCCGCTACAACCGCCAGGCGACGGTGGGCGAGAACATCCTGTTCGGGGCGCCGGTCGGCTCGGCCTTCTCGGAGGCGCGGCTCGCCGGCCATCCCTTCACCCGGGCGGTGCTGGAGGCGGAAGGTCTGACCCGGCCGATGACCGAGATGGGCCTCGCCATCGCCCGGGCCACGGTCGAGATCTTCTCCGACCTGCCGGACGACCACCCGCTCTTCGACGCCTTCTCGCTCTTCCCGGCCCGGGAGCGCGGCTTCTTCGAGGACCTGGTGGCGCGCCAGCCCGAGGCCTCCGGGTGGCGCCGCGGCCCCGCCGGCCAGCGCGACCGCGCCCGGCTGATCGGCCTGTGCCTGCGCTACAGCGAGACCCGGCACCGCTTCGGCCTCATCGACGAGGCGATGGAGGCGCGCCTCGTCGCGGCGCGGCGCACCTTCGCGGCGCTGCTGCCGGCCTCGCTCCAGGGCTCGGTGGAATTCTACGACCCCGGCAGGGTCACCGCCGCGGCGAGCCTGGAGGAGAACCTGCTGTTCGGCCGCATCGCCGGCGCCGAGGCCGGGGCCGGGGCGCGGGTGCGCAGCCTGATGCAGGCGGTCCTGCGCGAGCGCGGCCTGGAGCGCACGGTCTACCGCTTCGGCCTCGCCAGCCAGGTCGATCCGCGGGCGGCCGACAGCGGCTTGGGGGGGCGCGACGGCTTCACGCCGTCCGAGCGCATGGCGATCGACCTCGCCCGCTGCCTGGTGCGCCGGCCCGACATCCTGGTGATCGGGCTCGCCCTCGACGACCGCGGCGCGCCCGAGATCATGGCGGGAATCGCGCGGCTGCGGGCGGCCCGGGCCGGGCGCGGCCTCGTGGTCTGCCTGCCGGACGAGTGCCGGCCGGATCCGGATGCGCCCTTCGACCTTGTGCTGCGGGCCGAGCGCAACACGGTGGTGCCCGCCGGCCACACCGGTCCTGCGGCGTCTCCCCCCGAGGTGGGACTTCCCGCGACGGCCGCGCTCGGGCAGGATGCTGCTCAATCCATAGGGCCGGTGCGCGAGCACACCCGCTTAACGACAGATTAGGCCGTCCGAGGGAACCTTCGTCTTGCGCTCATCGTTCGTGAGGCACATCTCTCGTGCACAGCCCACCATAGTGTCTTGCCGGACCGTCCGGCCGGAGCATCCGCCATGTGCGTCATCGCACATCCAACCCAGACAACCCCCATCACGGTCGCCGGCATGACAACGAGGGGTCCTCTCATGGAAGCCGGTCTGACGCTCCGGTTCTGGGGCGTCAGGGGGTCGACCTGTGCCTCCGGTCCGGAATTCGTGGAATTCGGCGGGCACACCCCCTGCGTCGAGGTCCGCTGCGGCGAGCGACTGTTCGTGATCGATGCCGGCACCGGCATCAACGCGTTCGGCGCGCATCACCGCGACCGGCTGCCCCAGCGGGTCGACCTGCTCCTGAGCCACCTCCACCTCGACCATGTCGGCGGCCTGCCTTTCATGAAGCCGGCGGTGCTCGACCCCTCGCGCGAGATCCACACCTGGTGCGGCAACCTCGACGGCGCGAGCGCCGCCGAGCCCCTCGGCCGGCTGTTCTCGCCGCCGCTCTTCCCGATCACCCTCGACGTGCTGCCCGCCCGCTTCGTCCATCACGGCTTCAAGGCCGGCGAGAGCCTGACCTTCCCGGACGGCGCCGTCGTCGACACCATCCCCCTCCAGCATCCCCAGGGCGCCACCGGCTACCGCTTCCGCCATGGCGGCCGCAGTGCCTGCTACATCAGCGACCTGGAGCATTCCGAACCCTGGCCCGATCCGGCCCTGCTCGACTTCGTGCGCGGCGCGGACCTGGTGATCTACGACGGCATGTTCACGCAGGGCGAGTACCCGGCCTGCCGCGGCTGGGGCCACTCGACATGGCAGAAGGGCGTCGAGCTGTGCCGCGCCGGCGATGTCGGACGGCTCGCCATCGTGCACCTCTATCCCCAGCACACCGACGCGCTGCTGCGCGACCTCGAGGGCCAGATGCAGGCCGACATGCCCGGCGCCTTCGTCGCCCGCGAGCGCCAGGAGATCACCTTCGCGGCGGTCGCGGCGGAGAGTTCGCGGCGCCGGCGGGTCGCGCGGGTCGCGGCCGTCGCTTAAAGCACGCCTGTATCGCGTCGCGATACGGTACACGACGTAGCGGTTTGCACGCGGTACGGAAGTGATGGCCACCGCGCTAGAGCCCTCCCCCCTCTGCGGGGGAGGGTGCCCCACGGAGTGGGGCGGGAGAGGGGCAGCGCGACGGTGCCGAACGTAGCGCCCTTCAAGGCGGTCGCGACCTCTCCGGAAGCCGAGTCCCCTCTCCCGACCCCTGCTGACGCAGGGGCCACCCTCCCCCGCAGAGGGGGGAGGGGGCAAGGGCGGCGGTCGTTTTCTCGAACCGGGCAGCCTACTGTGTCGTTCACCACGGCGCTACGATCGGGCAGCAGCCCAGGTTATTGATTATGTAGTGCTTTATTTGAAAAACCGGCATCCACTTGGTCGAAGAGCGTTCTAGAACGCCGCCGCGGCCCAGCCCGAGAGCAGCCCGGCGCCGAGCACCAGCACGAAGGCGGCGGCCCACAATTCGAGCACGCCGACCGCGATCGCCCCGCCCTGGCCGCGGCCACCGGCGAGCCTGAGCGCCAGCGCTTTGGCGAAGACCGCGAGCGCCGCCAGCACCCCGGTGGTGAGTGCGGTGCCGAGCGCCATCGCGAGCGTGGCGGCCACGCCCGCCCACAGGATGCCCTGCGACAGGGCGAAGACCAGCACCAGCACCGCGCCGGCGCAGGGCCGGGTGCCGGCGGCCAGCACCACGCCGGCCTGCTCGCGCCACGTCGTCAGGCGCTCCACCCTGGTCCCGTCGGCGAGGCCCGCATGGCCGCAATCGGGGCCGCAGGCCGGCCCCGCCTCCCGGTTGAGGAGCCGGGCGAGCTGCCCGGCCTTGCGCCAGGTCACCGCCGCCCCGAGGAACGCCACGCAGGCGAAGCCCGCGGTCTCGATCACCGTGCCGGCCTGGTTGAGGCCGGCAGCGGTCAGGCGCAGCAGCACCGCGCCGCCGCCGACCAGCGCCAGGGCGACCACGGCCTGGAGGAGCGCTGCGAGCAGGCTTAAGCTGAAGCCGCGCTTCAGGGCGCGCTCGCCGGCCATCAGGTAGCCGGCGATCACCGCCTTGCCGTGGCCGGGCCCGGCGGCGTGCAGCACTCCATACGTGAAGCCGAGGCCGATCAGCGTCAGGGTGCCGTCGCGTCCGGCCTTGACCGCCGACACCGCCGCCTGGAGCGCCCGGGAGAAGCCGGCCTGCATCGCGAGCAGCCAGGCGCCGAGGTTGGTGGCGCCAGTCGGCGCCGCCTCGCGAAAGCCGATGCCGAAGGGCGAGCGCGGCGGCGCCCGGAAGCCCGGTGCCAGGAGCCCGAGGAGCAGAGCCAGTACGGCGGCGGCGGCCAGGACCGCGAGCGCCGCGAGGCCGAGCCGCTGCAGGCTGCGGGAGGGCGGCGTGAGGCTGAGCGCGCTCAGCATGCGACGACGATCCGGTTGGCGAACTGCACCCCGTAGGTCGAGGCGGCGGTCATCGCCTCGAAGAACGCCTCCGACATGCCGGTCGCGGCGGGCGCCGGGGCGGCGCTCTTCGGCCGGTGGGCGGTGGCACGGCAAGCGGACGGGGCGCCCTTGAGCGTCGCGAAGCCGTCGCCGTCGGCGAGGCTGAAGGCGACGAAGTAGGTCGGGTCGAAGACCTCGAGCGAGGCGGTGCCGGCGACCGGCGCCTTGAGCGGCAGGGTGAAGCGCAAGGTGAGCTGCCCGTCGGCGAAGGTCATCGCCGGATCGGCCGCCTTGCCGAGTTCCTGCTTGCGGCCGTCGACCTTCAGGAGCGTGAAGTAGCCCTGCTCGTCGAGATTCTCGGCGTTGTCGCGGGCGAGTGCCGCCAGGGCCGCCGGGTTCACCGGCCCGGTCGGCGACTGGCCGAGGCCCTGGACCGCGAAGGCGGAATAGGTCGGGTCGAAGGTCCAGGCGTGGCGCACCGCCCGCAACGCCCCGTCCGGCCCGTAATCGAGCTCGGCCCTCGTGGTGATCCAGACATGCGGATGCGCCAGCGCCGGCGTCGCCGCGAAGAGCACGGCCCCGGAGACGAGGAACGGGAGGCGATACGGGCGCGGCATGACGCTTCGTCCTTCGGCGGTGCTCGCCCTCGTGGTGAACCGGCGGTGACGCGCGGCGCCGTCCGGTGCGCACTGGTCCCGCCGCATTGCGGCGGGAGCGGGGCGGGCGGCGCCGGTTTGCCCCTCCCCGCCTCTTCTGCCACTCCAGGCTCACGTCACACGACTTCCCCATCGCTCAAGCGCCGCGCGGGCTTGTGATACGAATTCCGGAAGGATTCTTCCGGAATTCGTATCACACACGCGGGAGCCCCCGGCATGAAGGACTTTCCGGCCGCCTACCAGGTCAGCGAGGGCTCGGCCCTGTCGGTCGACCGGCCGTTCTACGAGCGGATCGCCGCCGAGACCGGCGGGCGCACCCTCGTCGAGGCGTTCACCATCCCGATCCGCACCGGGCGGGCCTGGCGCGTGCCGGCCGGCCACGTCTTCCGCGTGGTGGCGCCGGAGGGGCCGCAGGTCGGCGACCTCAACATCTGGAACCGGCACGATCCGCGCGAGCGGCTGTGGGCGGCGCGCACCCGCCAGCTCCAGGGCGCGCACGTCAGCACCTTCGACCGGCTGTGGTCGACCCTGCCGTTCCTGCGCCCGCTGGTCACGATCACGGCCGATACCCTCGCCCATTACGGCACCGACGAGTATGGCGGCCGGGTCCACGACCTGCTCGGCACCCGCTGCGACCCCTACGTCAACAAGCTGCTCACCGGCCAGGACTTCCACTTCCACTGCCACTCGAACCTGGTCCGCGCGGTGATGCCGTTCGGCCTGACCGAGTTCGACGTGCACGACGTGCTCAACGTGTTCCAGGTCACCGGCCTCAACCACGACGACCTGTACTTCATGCGCGACTGCCCGGCACAGGCCGGCGACTACCTCGAGTTCTTCGCCGAGATCGACCTGCTCTGCGCCCTCTCGACCTGCCCGGGCGGCGACCTCTCGGTGCCGCTCTGGGGACCCGACGCCCGCGACCCGATCGACGTCTGCCGGCCGCTCGGCGTCGAGATCTACCGGCTGGCGCCGGAACTGACGGAGGGCTGGCAGAGCCCCGGGGTCGCGCCCTATCGCGGCCAGCACGGGCTGCAGCCGGAGAAGGGCTGGTGGGACAAGGCGTGAGCGCAAGACCCGGAGCCAAGACCCGGAGCATCGTCCCGGCGAAACGGATCCCCGTGCCGCCGCCGCGCGTCGTGCAGGTGCGGTTCACCATGGGGCTGATGACGGGCGACATGAGCCCAGCCGCGGCGATCCTGGACGGGGGCATGATCTCGCCTGTGGGCCGGAAGACCGTGCAGCGCGAGGAGCTGCCGCTTGACACTGCGTCGAGAGAAAGCATCTTAAGAGGCGAGAGGCCGCAGGAGGCACCCCGCGACCCCTCTTGTTAGACGACGCTGCTCACCACAGCACCGGCACTACCAAAACCCGATCGTGATGGTCACGGACCATCCGGTCGGGTTTTTCGTGACCGTGATGGTCACGAGCGGCATTCCGTGCATGTCAGCTCCCTTCCTGTGCTGCCTACTCGAGGAGGCGGTCGGCTACTCCGCCCCAAGCCCGGTGCCCCGGGCCTTCGCGACAGGAAAGGTGTCGTCCGATCCCAAGCTACTCGCCCGGGCAGGAGGTCGCAATAACTCGCAATGGCGGACGTCGTTTGTGCGAGCCGGCTGAGGCGTATCCGCGGCGGGCAAGGGGAAGGGCAGCACGCCCGATCGCAACGCGCCTGGACTTGCCCTCAGCGCAAAGGCAGCGCCAGGCAGACCGCCAGCAGGATGACCGTGTAGGCCACGGCCCGGAACACCCGGTCGGAGGCGAGGCGAAAGCCGTGCGATCCGAGCGCGAGGCCGAGTCCGTAGGGCAGGAGCAGCGGCAGGGCCTCGGCGAAGCGGGGGCCAGACAGCACCCCGGTCGCCGTGAACACCACGCCCGAGACCAGGGTCGAGAGGCCGAAATAGGCCATCAGGTTGTCGCGCACCTGTCCGGCCGAGGCGCGCTGGCTGGCGAGCCAGAAGACGGCCAGCGGCATGCCGCCGAGCGCGGCAAAGCCGCTCGCCAGCCCGGAGGCGCCGCCGGTGGCGAGCGAGAGCGGCAGCGAGGGCACGCCGCGGTAGCGCCAGCCCGAGACCAGGGCGGCGAGGGCCAGCAGGATCGCCCCGGCGGTGATCCAGCGGGTCAGGTCCGGATCGAGCCGGGTGAGGAGCCAGACGCCGGCCGGCAGCAGGAGCGTGGAGCCGACGAGCAGCGGGACCACCTCGCGCCAGGTCGCCCGCCGGGCGGAGCGGGCGCCGAACCACAGCGAGAACGGCGCGTCGACGACCCAGATCAGCCCCACCGCCGCCGCCGGCCCGACCGCGGCGGCCGCGATCGGCACGAACACCATCGCGAAGCCGAACCCGGTGAAGCCGCGCACCAGCCCGCCGACCAGGGCGGCGAGGAACAGGGTGACGGCCCGGGCATCGAGGGGCAGCAGATCGGCGGGATGGAGGGCGGCAAGAGCGGGCGGCATGAGGCCACCAGGCCGCCACGGCTACGGTTCGTCAAGATGTCGGCCGCAAGAGTGCTCACAGGCGTTCACGGAACGTCCCGCGTAGCGGCGCCGCCGGTTCCCGGCTACGGAGGCGGCGCCCTTCGCGCCGGGACGGATTCGCGGCATGATGCGGGCGCCGCCTGCACCCACGGCAAGGATATTCGAGCGGCGATGAGCGAACCGATCCGCATCCTCGGCATCGATCCGGGCCTGCGCCGCACCGGCTGGGGCCTGATCACCGTCACGGGCACCCGCCTCGCCTTCGTGGCGAGCGGCACCGTGACCTCGAACGGCGACGACGACCTCGCCACCCGCCTGCGCACGCTGCACGAGGGCCTGACCAAGGTCGTCGCCACGCTGGCCCCCGACGAGGCGGCGGTCGAGGAGACCTTCGTCAACAAGGACGCCCAGGCGACCCTGAAGCTCGGTCATGCCCGCGCCGTCGCCCTGCTGGTGCCGGCTCTGGCCGGCCTGCCGGTGGCGGAATACGCCGCCAACCTGGTGAAGAAGACCGTGGTCGGCGCCGGCCACGCCGAGAAGGACCAGGTCGGCGCCATGGTGCGCTTCCTCCTGCCGAAGGCCACCGCCGACACCGCGGACGCCGCCGACGCGCTCGCGATCGCCATCACCCATGCGAGCCACCGGGCGGCGCGGGCCCGGGCGGCGACGCAGGCCGCCGCAGTGGGGCCGGGGGCGGCGCGGATCGCCCGGGCGGTCGCGCGGGGGTAGGGCGCGGAGGAAGCCTGGCCGTGCGGGGGACTGGTTTCGATCCCCTTCGGACACCCAGCCCATGCACGGTCGCCCCGAGCTTCCGACCCCTGCAGACCTGAAGCGTTTTCCGACGAACCGGTATCCACTCGGTCGGAAAATGCGCGTGTACCTAACTCATCGAGAGGCCCGCTTCCGAAGGAGAAGCGGACCTCGCCGGGGCGTCTGCGACATCAACCTCCGATGACGTCCGCGAGTCGCGGGGCCGTCCAGGGCCTACGCCGGCAGGAGGCCCGAGGCGCGGTAGGTCGCGATCAGGGCATCGAACTGCGAGAGGTCCGAGCGGCTCCGCGCATAGAGCTGAGCGCCGGACACCGCCGCGAAGACGGCCCGGGCCCGCGCCTCGCCGTCCTCGGACTTCACCGCCCCGGCCATGACCAGCACCTTGGCGAGCCAGGCGACGTTGACGTCGGCGAACCCCTGCGCCTCGCGCTGCACGGCCTCGGGCAGGTTGGCGTATTCCGCCGACATGAAGCTGCACAGGCAGAGCCTGTTCCCGTCCGCGAGCGAGCGGCGGAAGGTGCCCGGATAGAGCCGCAGGGCTTCCAACGGATCGCCGGTCTCGGCGAGCATGGCGTCGAGCTCGACCGCAATGTCCTCCCAGTAGCGTCGCGCCACGGCCGCCCCGAGATCCGCCTTGCTGGCGAAATGGTGGTAGATGCTCGCCGCCTTGATCCCGACCTCGGCGGCGAGGTCGCGGTAGCTCAAGCCTCCGTAGCCATGCGCCTGCGCGGTCCTCCTCGCAGCGGCCAGGATCGTCTCCTTCGCGTTCGAACTCACTTCCGCCTCCCGGCCGGCCAAAAAACCTAACGACTGTTAGTTAGGTGTTGACGGGCCGAAAATCCAGGCCTAGCTCTGAGCCTGCCTAACGACAGGTATGGATGAAGCCATGACCCAGGACATCATCTTCTCGGACGCCACCGCCCTCGCCGCGCTCGTCCGGTCCAAGCAGCTCTCGCCCGTGGAGGTCGTACGGGCCCACCTCGATCGCATCGAAGCCGTCGACCCTAAGGTCAACGCGATCGTCACCATCGCGGACGGGGCGTTGGCCGCCGCGAAACAGGCCGAGGCGGCGGTGATGGCGGGCGGGGAACTCGGGCCGCTGCACGGCGTGCCGTTCACCGTGAAGGACTCGATCGACACCGCAGGCGTCATGACCCAGCGAGGGTCGCCCATCTTCAAGGGCCGCACCCCCGAGGCCGACGCGACCAGCGTCGCCCGCCTGAAGACGGCCGGCGGCATCCTGCTCGCCAAGACCAACCTTCCCGAATTCTCCTACTGGATCGAGAGCGACAACCTGCTGTCGGGCCGCTCGAACAACCCGTGGGACCTCGACCGCACGCCCGGCGGCTCGAGCGGCGGCGAGTCGGCCGCCATCGCGGCCGGCCTATCGCCGCTGGGCCTCGGCACCGACCTCGCCATCTCGGTGCGTGGCCCCGCCGCCCAGACCGGCATCGTCTCGCTGAAGGCGACCCACGGGCGCGTGCCGATGACCGGCATCTGGCCGCGGGCGCCGCGCCGCTTCTGGCATGTCGGCCCGATGGCGCGGTCGATCCGCGACCTCGCGCTCGCCTTCTCGCAGCTCGCCGGTCCGGACGGCGAGGACGCCTTCGCGACCAGCACCGTCCCGTTCGACGCCGGCGTCACGACGGATCGCAAGCTCCGCGTCGGCTGGATGGTCGGTCCGGGCTTCGGGCCGATCGACGCCGAGGTCGCGGCGACCGTCCGGTCCGCGGCCGAGGCCCTCAAGGGCGAGGGCCATCGCGTGGAGGAGGTGCGGATCCCGGCGCTGGAGCGCGACTTCGCCCTCGACGTGTTCAACACGCTCCACGTCATGGAGATGAAGCCGGCCTTCCGCGCGGCGACCGCCGGGCACGAGGACCAGATGTACAAGATGGCCAGGACGATGCTGTCGCTGCCCGACACCTCGATGGAGGATTACCTCGCGGCCGAGCAGGCGGCGGAGCGGCTGCGGGACGGTTACGCGGCCTACTTCCGGGACTACGACGTCCTCCTGACCCCGGTGCTGCCGGTGCCGGCGCACAAGCACGGCATCAAGGAACTCGTCGTCAACGGCGAGACCGTCGACCTGACCTACCTCCAGGGCGCGACGGTGCCGCTGAACGTGACCGGCCTGCCCGGGCTGTCGATGCGCTTCGGGACGAGCCGCGAAGGGCTGCCGATCAACGTGCAGCTGGTCGCAAGCTGGCAGGCGGAGACCACGCTCCTGAACGCCGCCATGGTGCTGGAGCGCGTGAGCCCGGTTCGCGATCTGCGCCCGAGCCTCTGAGACGCTGTCCGGACGATTCGTTCCGGAAAGCGTCTCACGAGCCCGCGCGGCGACCGAGCGAAGCCGATTTCCGCATCGCGAAGCGATCAATCGGAAATCGCATGAGCGGGTCGGATCCGCGTCCCGTCCAGCATCCGCTGCACGCACCGATCCGAGCCCACGGCAGGTGGCTGGCAGGAAGCGGTCGCTTCGGGGCGTGCGCCGGAGGTCCGGAATCGGCGCGATCCGGCCGCTCCGCGTTCATCCGGCGAGCCGCCGCTTCCCCCTCTCCCAGCAGCGCTTCACGCAGGAGCGCCGACCGGGTCCGGACGGCCCGCAGGCCTCGCGGGATGGGCGCCGGTCCCGCAGCGAACCCCGCGTCGCGGACGGGCAGGCTCGCAAGCTCCCTGCAAGCCCGCCGAGCCCCCCTCAGCGCCCGCCGCCCACGAACGACACGATGCTGCGGTCGAGCCGCCCCGAATAGGTCGAGAGGGTGCCGGCGAGGCCCCGCACCGCGTCGGCGAGGTCGCCGGTCTGCGTCGCGGCGTCGGAGACGCCGGTGATGGTGCCGGACATGGCGGAGGTCGAGGCGGCCTGTTCCTCCACCGCCGCGGAGATCGAGTGCGTCAGGGCCGACAATTCGCCGACGGCCTCGGTGATGCCCTGGATCGCCAGCACGGCGTCGCCGGTGGCGGCCTGGATCGTGGCGACCTGCTGGGTGATCTCGTCCGTGGCCTTCGCGGTCTGCCCGGCGAGTTCCTTGACCTCGGCGGCGACCACCGCGAAGCCGCGGCCCGCCGCACCGGCCCGCGCCGCCTCGATCGTGGCGTTCAGCGCGAGCAGGTTGGTCTGGCTGGCGATGGACTTGATCATGCCCACCACCGCATCGACCTTGCGGGTGTTCTCGGTGAGCAGCCGCACCGTCGCGTCGGTGGCCTCGGCCTGGGAGGCGATCTGCCGGCTGCGCTCCGAGACGCGGCCGACCTGGTCGGCGACGTCCCGCACGCTGCCGGACATCTGCCGGGAGGTGTCCGCCACCGCCGCGGCGCGCTCGCGGGCATCCGTCGCCGCGCCGGTCAGCCCCTCGGCGGAGCGGGCCATCTCGCCCGCCGCCGCCGTCACCGCGTCCACCACCTCGCGCACTTCCTCGGCCATGCGGGTCTGCCCGGTGACGATCGACCAGGTCAGCATCGGGCCGAGATAGGCGCCGTCCGGTCCGTTGATCGCCGAGACCTGGAGGTCGAGCACCTCCGGCCCGAGGCGGATCTTGGTCCGGTGCGGCAGGTGGCGCGCGTCGGCGAGCATCCGGCGCTGGTGCGACGGGTTCTTGTGGAAGACGTCGATCGACGAGCCGACCAGATCGGCCACCTTCACGGGCAGGTGCCGCTCGATCGAGCCGAGGGTCTCGCGCGAGGTCTCGTTGATGTAGGTGATGCGGAACTCGTCCTGCGGGTCCGCCATCATCACGGCGACCGGCATCCCGTCGACCATCTGGGCGAGGCGCAGCGCCTCCTGCTTCTTCGCGGTGATGTCGAAGGCGAATTTCATCACGCTCTTCGGCTGTCCGTCCGGCCCGATCACCGGAAGGTAGGTGGCGCAGAGCCAGACCGTCCTGCCGCCCTTGCCGACCCGCTCGAACTCGCCGACCTGATGGATGCCGGCGCGGAGCTGGCGCCAGAACTCCCGGTAGGTCTCCGAGGCCGCGACGCCGGGGGCGACGAGGAGCGCGTGGGGCCGGCCGACGAGTTCCTGCGGCGCGTAGCCGACCAGCGCCTGGAAGTTCGCGTTCACGCCGACGATCGTGCCGTCGAGCGCGAATTCGATCGTGGCCATGGCCCGGTCGAGGGCGGTGAGCCTCGCATCCTCGATCGGTTTATGCCTGCCCCAAGCCATGCTTCGCCCTCACCCGAATACCGTGCAGCTCTGACGTACCCGGTCAGGAATAAAAATTCGCTAACGCCGCCGCTTCATCTCTGTTTGACCTAGAGGAGCGTGACCGCTTCCACTCGGTATCGCTGTATATTAGATTTGAGAACCGGGAGCATATTGGGCAACCGGTTGCCCATCACCGTGCCAGACGAACAAGTATTCGCTTTGCAGGAAAATGTCCGATGAAGCTTCCTGATGGCCGCACGGCTGGAACCGCGCGGGATCTGTGTTGGAGATTTTATCCTTCACACAGGGAACCCGCTCCCTCCGCTCCGGGACAACGACGCGAAGCGAGGGAGCCGGCCTGCGGCGTTGCGCAGCATGATCGGCGCGGCACGCCCCCTCGCCCTCCTGCGGAAGCGGAAGGCCGCACCCCGCGGACGGCGCGAGCAGGCTTGTCTTAAAAAACGATCGTTCGTATGAATGGGGAAAATCCGAGGGAGGGCGCCGATGATCCCGAACGCCGCGCGTGAGTTCAATTTCGGCCTGGGCGAAACCGCCGAGGCGATCCGCGACAGCGTGCGCAGCTTCGCGCAGGACAGGATCGCGCCGCGGGCCGAGGAGATCGACCGCACCAACACCTTCCCGCGCGACCTCTGGCCCGAGATGGGGGCGCTCGGCCTCCACGGCATCACGGTCGAGGAGGAATATGGCGGCCTGGGCCTCGGCTACCTCGCCCATTGCGTGGCGATGGAGGAGGTCTCGCGGGCCTCCGCCTCGGTCGGCCTGTCCTACGGCGCGCACTCGAATCTGTGCGTCAACCAGATCCGCCGCAACGGCTCGGACGCGCAGAAGCGCAAGTACCTGCCGAAGCTCATCTCCGGCGAGAATGTCGGGGCGCTCGCCATGTCGGAGCCCGGCGCCGGCTCGGACGTGGTGTCGATGCGCACCCGCGCCGAGAAGAAGGGCGACCGCTACGTCCTCACCGGCTCGAAGATGTGGATCACCAACGGTCCCGTCGCCGAGACCCTGGTGGTCTACGCCAAGACCGACCCGCAGGCGGGATCCCGCGGCATCACCGCCTTCCTGGTCGAGAAGGGCATGAAGGGATTCTCCACCGCCCAGAAGCTCGACAAACTCGGCATGCGCGGCTCGGATACCTGCGAGCTGGTCTTCGAGGAGTGCGAGATTCCGGAAGAGAACGTGCTCGGCACGGTCGGCCGCGGCGTCAACGTGCTGATGTCGGGCCTCGATTACGAGCGGGCGGTGCTGGCGGCGGGGCCGCTCGGCATCATGCAGGCCTGCCTCGACGTGGTGATTCCTTATGTCCACGAGCGCAAGCAGTTCGGGCAAGCAATCGGCGAGTTCCAGCTCGTCCAGGGCAAGCTCGCCGACATGTATGTCTCGACCAACGCCGCCAAGGCCTACGTCTACGCGGTGGCCCAGGCCTGCGACCGCGGCGAGACCACCCGCGAGGACGCCGCCGGCGCGATCCTCTACGCCGCCGAGCGGGCGACGCAATGTGCGCTGGACGCGATCCAGCTCCTCGGCGGCAACGGCTACATCAACGACTACCCGACCGGGCGCCTGCTCCGCGACGCCAAGCTCTACGAGATCGGCGCCGGCACCAGCGAGATCCGCCGGATGCTGATCGGCCGCGAGCTCTTCACGAAGTCCGCCTGAGGTCGAGCCCGATGCCGGTCATCCCCACCAGCGCCGACCTCGCCTCCGGGGCGGCGGAGCAGAACCGCGCCGCCTGGGGCGAGCTGCGCGCCAGCCTCAAGGCCCACCGCGCCAAGGCCGCCGCCGGCGGGCCCGAGCGGGCCCGCGAGCGCCACGTCGCCCGCGGCAAGCTCCTGCCCCGCGACCGGGTCCTGCGCCTGCTCGATCCGGGTTCGCCCTTCCTCGAACTCGGCGGGCTCGCCGCGAACGGGATGTACGGCGACGACATCCACGCCGCCGGGATCATCACCGGCATCGGCCGGGTGGCGGGCCGCGAGGTGATGGTGGTCTGCAACGACGCCACCATCAAGGGCGGCACCTACTACCCGCTCACGGTCAAGAAGCACCTGCGGGCGCAGGAGATCGCGCTCCAGAACCGCCTGCCGTGCCTCTACCTCGTCGATTCCGGCGGCGCCAACCTGCCGCAGCAGACGGAAGTCTTCCCCGACCGCGAGCATTTCGGCCGCATCTTCTACAACCAGGCGCAGATGTCGGCCGCCGGCATCCCGCAGATCGCCTGCGTGATGGGGTCGTGCACCGCCGGCGGCGCCTACGTGCCGGCGATGTCGGACGAGAGCGTGATCGTGCGCCGCCAGGGCACGATCTTCCTCGGCGGACCTCCGCTGGTGAAGGCCGCGACCGGCGAGGTGGTGAGCGCCGAGGATCTCGGCGGCGCCGACGTCCACGCCCGCCTGTCGGGCGTCGCCGACCACTACGCCACCGACGATGCCCACGCGCTCGCGATCCTGCGCCGCATCGTCGGCGGTCTCAACACCGTCAAGCGCCCGGATCTCGACATCACGACATCCGTCGATCCGGCCTACGCCGTCTCCGACCTCGACGCCCTGGTGCCGACCGACCTGCGCAAGCAGTACGACGCCCGCGAGCTGATCGCCCGCCTCGTCGACGGCTCGGAATTCGACGAGTTCAAGCGGCTCTACGGCACCACGCTGGTCACGGGCTTTGCCCGCCTACACGGGATGCCGGTCGGGATCCTGGCCAATAATGGCATCCTCTACTCGGAGAGCGCGCTCAAAGGCGCGCACTTCATCGAGTTGTGCTGCCAGCGCCGGATCCCGCTGGTCTTCCTCCAGAACATCTCCGGCTTCATGGTCGGGCGCGAGGTCGAGGCCGGCGGCATCGCCAAGAACGGCGCCAAGCTCGTGACCGCGGTCGCGACCGCGGCGGTGCCGAAGCTCACGCTGATCGTCGGCGGCTCCTACGGCGCCGGCAATTACGGCATGTGCGGCCGGGCCTACTCGCCGCGCTTCCTGTTCGCCTGGCCGAATTCGCGCATCTCGGTGATGGGCGCCGAGCAGGCGGCGAGCGTGCTCGCCACCGTCCGGCGCGACAACATCGAGGCCGGGGGCGGCGCCTGGAGCCCGGAGGAGGAGGAGGCGTTCAAGGCGCCGATCCGCGCCGGGTTCGAGGAGGAGGGCTCGCCCTACTACGCCACCGCGCGGCTGTGGGACGACGGCATCATCCTGCCGGAGGAGACGCGCCGGGTGCTCGGCCTGTCGCTCTCCGCCTGCCTCAACGCGCCGGTGCCGGAGACCCGGTTCGGCCTGTTCCGGATGTGAGGACCGTCATGACCACACGCCGCCTCGCCTCCGTCCTCATCGCCAATCGCGGCGAGATCGCCTGCCGGGTGATCCGCACCGCCAAGGCCCTCGGGATGCGCACCATCGCGGTCCATTCCGAGGCCGACCGCGACGCGCTCCACGTCGCCCTCGCCGACGAGGCCTTTTTGCTCGGCCCGGCCCCGGCCGCCGAATCCTATCTGCGCATCGACCGCATCATCGAGGCCGCGCGGGCGAGCGGGGCCGAGTGCATCCATCCGGGCTACGGCTTCCTCTCCGAGCGGCCGGACTTCGCCGACGCCTGCGCCGAGGCCGGCATCGTCTTCGTCGGCCCCCCGGCCTCGGCCATCCGCGCCATGGGCCTCAAGGACGCCGCCAAGGCCCTCGTGGCGAAAGCCGGCGTGCCGGTGGTGCCGGGCTATCACGGCGCCCGCCAGGACCCGGATTTCCTCGCGGCGGAGGCCGCTGCGATCGGCTACCCCGTCCTCATCAAGGCGGTGGCCGGCGGCGGCGGCAAGGGCATGCGCCGGGTCGAGGGGCCGGAAGGCTTCGCGGATGCCCTCGCCTCGGCCCAGCGCGAGGCCCAGAACGCCTTCGGCGACCCGCGGGTGCTGGTCGAGAAGTATATTTTGTCGCCGCGCCACGTCGAGATCCAGGTCTTCTGCGATGCCCACGGCAACGCCGTGCACCTGTTCGAGCGCGATTGCTCGCTCCAGCGCCGCCACCAGAAGGTGATCGAGGAGGCGCCCGCGCCCGGCATGCCCGAGGCGGTCCGCACCGCGATGGGCCGCGCCGCCGTCGAGGCGGCGAAGGCGGTGGGCTATGTCGGCGCCGGCACGGTCGAGTTCATCGCCGACGGCCGCGAGGGCCTGCGCCCCGACGGCTTCTGGTTCATGGAGATGAACACCCGGCTCCAGGTCGAGCACCCGGTGACCGAGGCGATCACCGGCCACGACCTCGTCGAGTGGCAGTTCCGGGTGGCTTCCGGCGAGACGCTGCCGGTGGGCCAGGAAGGCCTGACCATCCACGGCCACGCCGTCGAGGCGCGGCTCTACGCCGAGGACCCCGATCACGGCTTCCTGCCCTCGACCGGCCCGTTGCGGGCCCTCGACCTGCCTGTGGGCGAGGGCATCCGGGTCGATACCGGGGTGCGCGCGGGCGACCGGGTGACGCCGTTCTACGACCCGATGATCGCCAAGGTGATCGCCCACGGCGCGACCCGGGCGGAAGCCCTCGACCGGCTGGCGCAGGCGCTCGGCCGCACCCGGGTGGCCGGGCCGAAGACCAACGTCGCCTTCCTCAAGGCGCTCGCCGAGGCGCCCGATTTTCGCGAGGGCCGCTTCGATACCGGCTTCATCGACCGCGACCTCGCTGCCCTGACGGCGCCGAGCCCGTACCGCGACGCGGCCATCCGCGCCGGAATCCGGGCGCTGGTGGCGCGGGCGACCCCCGCCGGCGCCAGTTCGCCCTGGGACGCGGCGGACGGGTTCCAGCTCGGCGAGGCCCGCCGCCAGGTGTTTCCGGTCGTGATCGAGGGCGAGCCCGCCGAGGCCGTGCTGCACTGGGGCGCCTCCGGGCCGAGCGTGGAGTATGGCGGCGCGGGTCCTGAGCCCGCCTCGCTGGCGATCGTCGAGGCGCCGGGCGGCGTGCTGGTCCTCTCCGAGGGCCGCCAGATCGCCCTCTCCCCGCCGGATCCCTTCGCGGTCGATCTCGACCACATCGACCAGGGCGGCACCATCAAGGCGCCGATGCACGGCCGCCTCGTCGCCGTGCTGGTCGCCCCCGGCGACAAGGTGGTGCGCGGCCAGCGCCTCGCCGTGGTCGAGGCGATGAAGATGGAGCACGCACTGACCGCCCCCGCCGACGGCACCGTGGCCGAGGTCGCCGCGGAGGCCGGCCAGCAGGTCGCCGAGGGCGCCCGCCTGATCACCCTGACGACGGAGGACGCCGCGTGAGCACGATTCCCGCTTCGACCCATCCGCGCGGCGGGCTGTACTTCGAGGATTTCGAGGTCGGCGCCACGCTCCGCCATCGCCTCACCCGTACGGTGACGCAGATGGACAACATGCTCTTCTCCAACATGACGCTCAATCCGCAGCCGCTCCACATCGACGCGCATTTCTGCGCCACCGAGACCGAGTGGGGCAAACCGCTCATGAACTCGCTGTTCACCCTCGGGCTGATGATCGGCATCTCGGTCAACGACACGACGGTCGGCACCACGATCGGCAATCTCGGCATGACCGAGACCCGCTTTCCCGCGCCGCTCTTCGAGGGCGACACGGTGAGCGTGACGACGGAGGTCGTCGCCAAGCGCGAGTCGCGCTCGCGGCCGGAGGCCGGCATCGTCGAGTTCGTCCACCGCGCCTACAAGCAGGACGGCACGCTGGTGGCCGAGTGCCGGCGCCAGGCGATGATGCGCAAGCGCCCGGTGGCGGCCTGAGCGCTCGTTCTCTTGACCCCAACTTCTCTTGGCGCCGACGGCGATGACACCCTCCATGTCATCCCGAGGCCGCGCAGCGGAACCCGGGATCCATAACCGCTGACGCTTCCGGATGAAGAGGAACGCCGGTCGCCTTGTCCTGAACTGTCAGCGGTTATGGATCCCGGGTTCTCGCTTGCAGCGAGCCCCGGGATGACGAAGAGGGCTTCATGCCGGCCCATCAATTCAGACAAGCTCCGATCACGGCTCGACCTGCGAGCAAGGGTCATCCACGTCTCGTTCACGTCCCACCCGCAGCCTCATGCTCCGGTCGCGAGTGGAATAAAATCATCAGACCAGGCAGGCTCCCGTCATGCGCTCGTTGCTGTTCGTGCCCGGTGATTCCCCCCGCAAGCAGGAGAAGGGCCTGGAGGTCGGGGCCGACGCCCTGATCCTCGACCTGGAGGATTCCGTCGCGCTGGCGGAGAAGCCCAAGGCCCGCGAGGTCGCGGCCGGCTTCCTGGCGCGGATGCGGGACCAGGCCGGCCGGCCGAAGCTCTACGTCCGCGTCAACGCCCTCGATACCGGCCTCACCGAGGACGACCTCGCCGCGGTGATGCCGCATGCCCCCGACGGGATCATGCTGCCCAAGGCCGAGGGCGGTCCCTCGGTGGCGCATCTCGGGGGGCGCCTCGCGGTCCACGAGGCCGAACACGGGCTGCCCGACGGCGCCACCCGCATCCTGCCGATCGCCACCGAGACGGCCCGCGCCGTCTTCGCGCTGTCCAGCCTACCGGGATCGAGCCCGCGGCTCTCCGGCGTCACCTGGGGCGCGGAGGACCTCTCGGCCGACATCGGCGCCGAGACCAACCGGGGGGAGGACGGCGCCTGGAGCGCGCCGTTCCAGCTCGCCCGCAACCTGACCCTGATGGCGGCCGCGGCCGCCGAGGTCGACGCCATCGACACCATCAACGCCCACTTCCGCGATCTCGAGGGCCTCGCCCGCGAGTGCCGCGCGGCGCGGCGCGACGGGTTCGTCGGCAAGATGGCGATCCACCCGGCGCAGGTCGCGGTGATCAACGAAGCCTTCACGCCGACGCCGGCCGCGCTCGCCCAGGCGCGCAAGGTCGTGGCGGCCTTCGCCGAGGCGCCGGGCGTCGGCGTCGTCGGGATCGACGGCGAGATGTTCGACCGGCCGCACCTGCGCCGGGCGGAGCGGCTGCTGGCGCGGGTGGGATGAGGTGGCGCAGATGGAGGCGGACGGAGACGCATTCGCCCGGCGCGCCTTGGAAGGGCTCGCGGTCGAGGAATTCCAGGCCGGGCGGCTGACCAAGCCCGCGTTGCGCCGCCTCCTCGGCTTCGGCACCCGGATGGCACTCGATGCTTTCCTCAAGGAGCGCGGCATCTCCGCCGATCACGATCAGGCGGACTTGGCGCAGGATCTGCGCGACCTCGATCGCATCGGCCTGTGACGCGCTTTGCAGTCTCCACCCGACGGGCCCGGAGAGAAAGGAACCGCAGAGTTCGGATTGTAGACAAGGCTGCCTCAGGATGTTCCGAGCGGGGCGACGCTCATCCTGAGGCCGAGCCGGTGCAGCAGGTCGATGACGGCGGCCAGATGCGTCGCCCCGGCCTGCACCTCTCCGCGAGCGAGGCCGCGAGCCCGTGCGATGGCGTCGAGCGCACGAGCGACGAGCGCCGGATCGTCCTCAGCGAGCACCGCCTCGAGGTAGGCGGCGATCCGCTCAGGGCTGTCGAGGTAGTCCGCCGTATCGTAGGGAGTGAGCAGGACGTTCGTCATGATCGTCACCATCGACGTTCAGAGGGCCGCTGCCAAGGCCTTCGCCCGGCGGATGTCGCGCGACTGGGAGGACTTATCGCCTCCGCACAGGAGAACGACGATGTCCTCTCCGCGACGCACGAAGTAGACCCGGTAGCCAGGGCCGACATGAACGCGCATCTCGCTCACGCCATCACCGACCGGAGCCACGTCGCCCGGATTCCCGAGCGCCAGCCGGTCGATCCTCTTGGCGATCTGGGCGAACGCCGCCGCATCGCGCAGCCTCGAGAACCACGCCGCAAACTCGGGATGCTGCTGTATGCGCGCCATGACGTTACGGCATCGATGATGCCTCATGTATCGGGGCTCGGGTTGACAGGCAAGCAGGCGGCCGCCGTCGTCTTCACGAGCACTTCCTTCCAATCCTGACGCAACCGTGCGGCCAACGCGCGGGCCATTCCCCGGGAGAACGCCCCACGATGCCCCAATTCACCCTCCTCGCCCGCCTGCCCGACGCCCTGGCGGCCGCCCTCAAGGCCCCCGCCTACGCCGCCCACCTCGCCGGGATCGACCCCGCCACCGTGACCGACCGGGCGGCGCTCGCCCGCCTGCCGGTCCTGCGCAAGGGCGAGATGCCGGCGCGCCAGCGCGAGGCCCTGCCCTTCGGCGGCTTCGTGCCGGGGCCGGCCGGGGGATTTCCCCGCCTGTTCACCTCGCCGGGGCCGATCTTCGAGCCGCAGCGGGCCGGGGAGGATCCGTGGGGCGGCGCGCCGGCGCTCGCGGCCGCGGGCTTCAAGCCCGGCGAGGTGGTGCTCAACACCTTCGGCTATCACCTGACGCCGGGCGGCTTCATCTTCGATACCGCCGCTCGCGCCCTCGGCTGCGCAGTGATCCCGGCCGGACCCGGCAACACCGAGCAGCAACTCGACCTGATCGAGGCCTACCGGCCCGCCGGCTATGTCGGCACGCCGGACTTCCTCAAGGTGCTGCTCGATGCCGGCGCCAAGGCCGGGCGGGACGTGTCGTCGCTCACGAAGGCGCTGGTCTCGGGCGCCGCCTTCCCGCCCTCGCTCCAGGCCGAGTTCCGGGAGCGCGGCATCGCCGCAGCGCAAGCCTACGCCACCGCCGATGTCGGCTTCATCGCCTACGAGACTCCGGGAGATCCCGGCCTCCTCGTCAGTGACGGGCTGATCCTCGAGATCGTGCGGCCGGGCACCGGCGATCCGGTGCCGGAGGGCGAGGTCGGCGAGATCGTCGTCACGGTGCTCGACCTCGACCGGCCGCTGATCCGCTACGCCCTCGGCGACCTCACGGCGGCCTTGCCGGGGGGTGAGCGCATCCGCGGCTGGATGGGCCGAGCCGATCAGGCCGCCAAGGTGAAGGGCATGTTCGTGCGCCCCGAGCAGGTCGCCGAGATCGCCCGCCGCCACCCGGAACTCGGGCGCCTGCGCCTCGTGGTGACCCGGGCCGACGAGGCCGACGTCATGACCCTGCGGGCGGAGGCCGGCGCGGGCGCCGCCGCCCTGGCCGAGGTGGTGGCCGAGACCCTGCGGGCGGTGACGAAGCTGCGCGGCACGGTCGAGATCGTCGCCCCCGGCAGCCTGCCCAACGACGGCAAGGTCATCGCCGACGAGCGGCCGGTGGGCTGACGGCCGCGGGCGGCGGCCGTTCAGGGCCGCCGCCCGCCGCATGGTCTAGTCTCGCCTCAGAACCGTAATTCCCAAATTGACGACATTCGCTCCCGGCGTATCTTCATCAAGACGCAGCACCGCCAACAATTCGCGTTAGAACATACCCTCCCGGTATCCGCCGTCCGCGCACCGGTCGATTTTCCGCCGGCCCGGTTTCTGCTCCGGATTGATGTCGCTCTAGGTTGTGATAGTGTCTCCGCACGAATCGGGGACGGACGCATGTCGAACGTGGCGGGCAAAGCCTATGGCATGAACGTCGTGACGCCGGTCCGGCCACGATGGACTTGGCTCAACCGCTTCATCTTCATGGTGGCGCGGGTCTTTCCCGGAACCCTGTCGGGTCTTCTCGGCCTGTCGCTGATCCACTTCGCCCGCTGGGTGATCATCCGGCGCGACCAGTGGCCCCAGCGCGGGCAGCCGAAGCAGGTGCTCGCCAACGACACCATGCTGTTCTGCAGCAACTTCAACGGCACCTGGGACCAGTACATCGACGCGTTCGCGGACGGCATCCCCAACGGGCTCGACCTGTTCTGGTACTGCAGTACCAAGTACCCGAACTCGATCCCGATCACCCCGTTCAAGTCGTACATCCGGGCGAACCAGATCGATACCGGTTACTACTACAACGCGACGCCGGGCAGCGGCCAGCGCGACATCAAGCTGGCGCTGCAACTCGCCGCCGCCCTGCGGGCGGTGGGGCCGGACGGCGACGACGGCACCCTCGCGGCGGCCTTCGACCGGGTGCTCGCCGAGAACCAGGGCTGCCTCGGCACGCCGGGCTACGGGCCGGTGGCGAGCCGCGACACCGCGATCGCCGACCTGCATCGCTGCGCCATGGTGCGGGCCCGCTGGGGCCGGGACGGCAGCGGCCCGCCGCCGGTGGAGGTCGTCCAGTCCGCGCCCGCCCCGGGCGGCGGGGGGGCCGTTCTGGAGAGCATCCAGGCCGCCCCGCGCGCCGACGCGTCGGCCTCGCAGGCCGGCGAGGTCCGGGCCACCGTCGAGGCCCTGATCAAGGGCCGCACCCGCCGCAGCGCCGCGCGGCGCCAAGATCGCTGACAGGACGCGCTGACCAGGAGAGCCGAGATGCCGAACCTCGACGGCGGCCACTACTTCTTCACCGCGATCGTGCCGATCAAGAACGACGTCATCGTCGAGCACGAGGGCCTGCGCAGCTCCCCCGTCCACATGGTGCGCGAGGCGCTGGAGACGCTGCCCACCGCCCTGCAATCGCCGGAAGCGGTGAAGGTCGGGATCCAGAGCCCCTTCGCCCGCTCGTCGCGCACGCATTTCGCCCGTTTCGTCGTGCTCGACCAGCCGTTCTTCAACGGGCGCGACCATAGCGACGCGGTGGCGGACGCCGCGCACGGGACCGACCTGCTGCTCCCGCAGGCCAACGACGTCCTCGCCTGCCCCTACCTCCTGGTGATGATCGACTTCGATCCGGAGGGGCCCGATCCGGCGCGGCGCTACTGCGAGGAGCTCTGGGCGCTGATGCCGCGCGAGCTCGAGGCGGTGTTCCGCTTCTGCTACGGCTTCCGCGAGGTCCGCGACGGAAAGTCCTTCGCCGACTTCCTGTTGCCGTGCCAGGTCGAGACGACGATGCCGTTCAACGATTACTGGATCGGCACGCCGCCCCTGTCGTCGCCCTCCCGCTGGCTGGTGATCGCCCCGCCGGCGCTCGGGGTGGCGCTGCCGCTCCTCGCCATGCTGCTCCACCTCGTGCGATGGCCCACCGGCCTCGTCCTGGCGCTGGTGCTCGGCCTCGCGGGCCTCGCGGTCGATTACTGGATCGTGATGCGCCGCGGCGCCCGGCCGCTGCCGGCGGCGCCGGACGCGACCCTGCGGCACGTGCTGAAGGCGCTCTACCTGCAGCAGGCCTTCACCCGCTTCGCCATCGCCCAGCAGGGGGCCACGCCACAAGCGCGCGGGGCGGCGTTCCGCCAGTTCCTCGCCACCCACCGCCCGGCGGACATCGCCGGCCCGACGCAGGCCCCCGGGGTGATCGGCAGCTGACGCCGCCGCCCCGCCCGACCGATCCCGGCCTGCGCGCCGCACCTCGCCCGGAACCCACGGCATGACGACCCTCCTCGACCTCGCCGACATCCAGGGCGGCATCCTGCGGGCCTATGGCCGGCAGGGCTTCCCCAAGGCCCGCGCCTTCTTCCTGACCGTGCGCGGCGACGGCACCGAGGGCCGCGCCTTCGTGGAGCGCTTGCGGCCGCTCGTCACCACCGCCGCGCGCTGGAGCGACCCGGATCGCGGCGAGGCGCTGGTGCGCCGCCGCGCCCCGCGCCTCAAGGACGTGGCCCGCGCCGAGGGCGAGGCCGACTATCCGGGCGAGGTGACCCTGGTGAAGCCGAAGGTGACGCTCAACCTCGCCTTCACGTTCTACGGCCTCCTCGCCCTCGGCGTGCCGGTGCGCACCCTGCGGGGCATGCCCGACGAGTTCATCGACGGCATGGCGCAGCGGGCCGAGATCCTCGGCGACGACCCCTTCCTCGACACGCGCGACCCGGTCTGGCGCGACTCCTCCGGCGAGACCCGCGTCCACATCGTGGTGATGCTGAACGCGCAGATGGAGGCGGACGGCACGCCGGTCGCCGAACTCGAGATGGAGACGCAACGCCTGCGCGACCTGTGCGCGGCGTCCGGCGGCCAGGTCGTGCTCCTGTCCGGCACCGGGCCGGACGGGGCCGACTTCCAGGAGATGTCGGCGGTCTTGAGCCCGGGCGAGCACGGCCTCGCACCGACCAACAAGGAGCATTTCGGGCTCTCGGACGGCTTCGGCGACCCGGTCTTCGAGGGCCAGTTCCCGCCGGCGCTGGAGGCGCTGCGGGTGATCGGCGGCGGCAAGCTGATGCCCGACCAGACCTGGGCGCCGCTCGCCACCGGCGAGTTCCTGCTCGGCTATCCGGACGAGGGGCAGGAGATCCCCGGCGCGGCGATGCCGATCGAGTTCAGCCGCAACGGCACCTTCATGGCCTATCGCAAGCTGCACGAGAACGTCGAGAGCTTCGCGACCTACATCCGCCAGCAGGGCGAGCGTTACGCCGCGATCCACGGCATCCCGCAGGCGGAGGCCGAGGCGACTTTGCGCGCCAAGCTGGTCGGGCGCTGGGAGGACGGAATCCCGCTCCAGGCCGCGCCGACCCATGCCGACTGGCTGGCGTTCCAGGCGGAACTCGCCAAGGCCAAGGCCGCCAAGGACAAGCCGACGCTCGCCGCCCTCGCCCTGCGCTACACCGACTTCACCTATCGCGACGACCTCTCCGGCACCACCTGCCCGGTCGCCGCCCATATGCGCCGGGCCAACCCGCGCGACATGCTCGACCCGCACGTCACCGACAAGGATCCGAAGGCCGGCGACGGCTCGGCGCTGGTCAACCGCCGCCGCATCCTGCGCCGCGGCCTGCCCTATGGCGGCCCGTCGCAAGGAGGCAGCGGCCGGGATTCCGGCGAGCAGGGCATCATCTTCCTGGCGATCTGCACCAACCTGTTCCGCCAGTTCGAGTTCGTGCAGCAGCAATGGATGCAGTACGGCCTCGACTTCAACGCCGGCAGCGACACCTGCCCGGTGATCGGCAACCACCCGAAGGGCGACCCCCATCACGATCCGAAGCTCGTGATCGCGGTCGAGCCGGGAAGCGGGCAGCGGCCCTACATCTGCAACGACTTGCCCCAGCTCGTGGAGCCCCGCGGCGGCGACTACTTCTTCGTGCCGAGCATGACGGCGCTCCGCCTGATCGGCACGGGCATCACCGATCCGACCTAGAGGACGCTCGATCGCGCTGCGACACGGTACGCGACAGTGACCCGGGAGCCTGGCTTGCGTCAGCCGCCCACAATGAAACCCTCCGTGTCATCCCGGGGCCGCGAAAGCGGAACCCGGGATCCATAACCGCCGACGGTGCCGAGCCAAGCGGAATGCATCCTGGCTTATCTCGAAGCGTCAGCGGTTATGGATCCCGGGTTCTCGCCTGTCGGCGAGCCCCGGGATGACGAAGAGGGTGTCCTGTCGGGCCGCTCACGCGAACCGGGCTTCACGCCACCGCCATATACTCTGACGTTCCAATCAGGCAGCGCTCCAGGTCTTTGATTGTGTTGCGTGCCTGCGACGTACCGGCATCCACGTCATCAAGAAATCCCAAGAGGCCCTCCGCCATGTGGCTCCTCAACCTGCCGGTCGTGCTCTGGCGGCGCCTGCTGCTCCTCGGGCAAGGGATCGGCGCCGCGCTCGTGCTGGCAGGGGACGCCGTCGCGGCGCTCCTGCGCGGCAGCGGCCCGGTCGGCGCGCGGCTCGCCGCGCTCTTCGCCGCGCCCGCCGGGCAGCGCCGGGTCTTCGCGGTGCTGCGGCTGGTCCAGCCCAACCTGCGGTTCGGCCGCGTCCTCGTCACGGCCTACGCCAATTCGGGCACCGCGATCGTCACCCGGCGCGACGACGTGATCGACATCCTGTCGCGCGACGACGAGTTCGGCGTCGTCTACGGGCCGCGGATGAAGACGATCACCGACGGCGAGAACTTCTTCCTCGGGATGCAGGACACGCCGCGCTACACCCGCGACGTCTCCAACATGCGGCTGGTGGTGCGGCGCGAGGACGTGCCGGAGGTGGTGGCGCCCTTCGTCGCCCGGGAGGCGCGAGGCCGCGTCGCGGCGGCCGGGGGCCGGCTCGACGTGCCGCAGGCGCTGACGCTGCCGGTCGCCGCCGGCCTCCTCGACCGCTACTTCGGCACGCCCGGCCCGTCGCAGGCGGCGATGGTCGAGTGGACCACGACCCTGTTCTGGTACCTCTTCCTCGACCTCCAGGCCGATCCGGCCCTCGACGCGCGGGCGAAAGCTGCGGCGGCCGCCTTTCGCGAGTGGCTCGGCGCCCACATCGCCGCCCGCAAGGCCTCGGGCGAGGCGCGCGACGACGTGCTCGGCCGCTGCCTCGCGCTCCAGGCCTCGGGCACCCCGGGCATGGACGACCGCGCCATCCGCGACAACCTGATCGGCCTGTTGATCGGCGAGTTGCCGACGACCTCGGCCGCCGCGATCCTGGCCCTCGACGAGTTGCTCGACCGGCCGGCGGCGCTCGCCGGCGCCCAGGCGGCGGCGCGGTCCGGCGACGACGCGGCCCTCGCCGCCCACGTGTTCGAGGCCCTGCGCTTCCGCCCGCTCAACCCGGTGATCTATCGCCGGGCGATGTGCGAGACGACCGTGGCCCCCGGCACCCTGCGCGCCCGCCGCATCCCGGAGGGCACGATGGTCTTCGCCGCCAACCTGTCGGCGATGTTCGATCCCCTGGCGGTGCCGCGGCCGGGCCGGTTCCGCACCGACCGGCCGTGGGACACCTACATGCTGTGGGGCCACGGCCTGCACCTGTGCTTCGGCGCGCATCTCAACCGCGCGACCCTGCCCGGCCTGCTCGAGCCCCTCCTCGCCCGCCCGTCCCTGCGCCGCGCCGAGGGCGCGCGCGGACGCATCGACACGCAGGGCACGCCGTTCCCGGTCCACCTCGACGTGGTGTTCGAGGCCTGACGGCGGGGCGGACGCCGCCGTCAGGCCCGTTCGGGTACCGGACCGTCAGGCCGCCCGGACCTGCGCCAGGAAGTGCGCCACCTCGGCCGAGAGGCGCTCGGACTGACGCGACAATTCGGTGGCCGAGGCCAGCACCTGGCCCGCCGCCGCCCCCGTCTCCTCCGCCGCCCCCGCCACGCCCGCGATGTTGCCCGTCACCTCGCCGGTGCCGGCCGCCGCCTGGCTGACGTTCCGCACGATCTCCTGCGTCGCCGCACCCTGCTCCTCCACCGCCGCCGCGATCGAGGTCGCCACGCCCGAAATCTCCTCGATCCGCGCCGTGATCTGGCCGATCGCGCCGGCCGCCTGGCCCGTCGAGGCCTGGATCGCCGCGATCTGGCTCGTGATCTCCTCGGTGGCACGCGCCGTCTGGCCGGCGAGCTCCTTCACCTCGGCCGCCACCACCGCGAAGCCGCGGCCGGCGGCGCCCGCGCGGGCGGCCTCGATGGTGGCGTTGAGCGCCAGGAGGTTGGTCTGCGCGGCGATCGACGAGATCAGCCCGACCACGTCGCCGATGCGGGCGGTCGCCTCGGTGAGCGCGCGGACCTGGTGGGCGGTCTGGCCGGCCTCGGCGACGGCGGCCTGGGCGAGGCGGGCCGAGCCGTCGACCTGGCGGCCGATCTCCTGGACCGATGCGCCGAGCTCTTCCGCCGCCGCCGCGACGGTCTCGACGTTGGACGCGGCCTCCTCGGCGGCGGCCGCGACGGCGGTGGACTGGGCCGCGGTCTGCGTCGCCGTGGCGGTCATGGTCTGGGCGGTCCCGCGCAGCTCGCCCGAGGCCGACGCGACGGTGGCGGCCACCCTGGTGATCGAGGCCTCGAAGCCCTGGATCAGCTCGTTCAGCGACGCGGCGCGGCGCATCCGGCGCAACTCCTCGGCCTCGCTCTCACCGCGCAGGCGCTCGCGCTCGATCGCGTTGTCGCGGAAGACGAGCACCGCGCGGGCCATCGCCCCGACCTCGTCGCGCCGTCCGGCCTCCGGCACCGCGAGATCGGTGCGGCCTTGCGCGAGAGAGCCCATGGTGCCGCGAAGGGATTCCATCGGCCGCACCACCGAGCGGACGATCAGGAGCGAGACGCCGCCGAGGACGAGCACGATGAGGAGGCCGGCCACGGCGAGGCGCTCGATCTGCGCGACGATCATCTCGCGCAGGTCGCTGACATACTCGCTGACCCCGATGGAGAAGCCGAAGGGCGCGTAGTAGCGAAACAGCCCGATCTTCGGCACCGCCGCCGTCGCGCCCTCCGGGACCCAGGTGTAGCGGAACGTCGCCACGCCGTCCCGCGCCGCCCGCGGCATCACGTCGGCGACGTAGCGGAATCCGGTCGAATCGGTCACGCCCATCAGGTTGCGGCCGACCACCTTCGCGGAGGGGTGGGCGATCACCGTGCCGGCGGCGTCGTTGACGAACAGGTAATTGTCGCGGCCGTGTCGCATCGCCGCGATGTCGGCGAGCGCCGCCTCCCGGGCCGCCGCCTCGCTCATCTCGGCCCTCTCGGCCTTCTGCCGGTAGCGCTCGACGACGTTGGCCGCGGCCTCGGTGATGAGCGCCATCCGCTCGACGCGCTGCGCCAGCATCGCCTCGTACTGATAGTTGAGCGCGATCCCGCCCAGGGCGACCAGGCTCAAGGTCGCGAGCACGATCAGCAGGGCGAACTTGCGGGGAAGGGTGAGCACGAACATGGGGCAGCCGCTCCGGATCCGGTCCTCGCCGGATGTCCCGCTAGACCTAGAGGCTCGGTCGTGAACGCTCGGTATACATTGTCAGCGCTTGGAACGATTTGCGTGTGGCTGAGAAGATCTTGACCGTGCGGCATCAGCCGCGACCTACGGTCCGACCCCAGTCAGCTTGACCGCGCGAAGGGCGGCGGAAGGGTGGGAAACGGCCATTCGCGCCGTGGAGGACCAACGGCAGCGATCCGGGCCGGAATCGGCGTTCGCTGCGCTCGATCGAACGGCAGCGTGTCAGCGGCAGGGCATTCCGAGCGGTGCCTGACGTCATCTCGCGCGGTGAATCGATCCGTTGTCGCCATCCGGAACTTGCGACGTATGGACGGTGTAGAGGCGATCATCAGATCAAGCCGAGCAACCACGGCTCGCCAGTCGTGATGCCAAGCTCGTGAGGTCTACCCGCCACCAAAACTGCAGCTGCCGCCCGATGGTCGAATACGACTCCCGTCGTGATCCGGCTTTCGCGGGCAATCACGTGCATCTCACGAAACTCCCGCCGCATTGTCGCGGCCACAGCAAGCCGCGTCGGCGATCGGGAGTTTTGTGAGGGACATCAATGGGTCGAACGCGTCGGCCAATGCCGAGTCCGGTTCATCGTCCCCTCAAGAACCGCCTACCGCCGTGCCTCGGTCGCCATCTTGACAGCCAAAGAGGCGAGCAGCGTCCCCATCACCCAGCGTTGGACGACGACAAAGGTCGGTCTACGCATGAGGAAGACGGAAATCGACCCTGCCGAGAGGATGATGAGCGCGTTCACCGTCCCGCTGACGAAAATCTGGATGCCACCGAAAACGAACGACTGTGTCAGGACGCTCCCGATCGCAGGGTCGATGAACTGAGGCAGCAGGGATACGTACATGACCGCGATCTTGGGGTTCAGCAAGCTCGTCAGGAAGCCCATGAGGAAGAGCTTCCGGGGGCGATCGAAGGGAAGATCCTTCACCTGGAACGGGGATCGCCCGCCCGGGCGGACGGCTTGCCAGGCGAGCCAGAGCAGATAGAGCGCACCGCCGAAGCGCAGGACGTCATAGGCATACGGAACGGCCAGCATCAGCGCCGTCAGGCCGAACGCTGCGCTGACCATGTAGATGACGAAGCCCAGAACCACCCCGACGAGCGAGATCAGTCCGGCAACCGGTCCCTGCGCAATCGAGCGCGAGATCAGGTAGACCATGTTAGGCCCTGGGGTGAGGACCATGCCGAGCGCAATCAGCGTGAAGGCAAGCAGAGAACTGATTTCGGGCAAAAGCATCCTCCGTTGTCGAGATCATTGTGACCAGACATGCAGCGCGGACCGCTGGCGCTCCCCCACAGGACCCCATCTCCCATCGTCTGTCACACGAGCCGGAATTGCAGTATGAGCGGAACTTGCCGCAGCGCAAGCGGGACTCTCGGGATATCCGTCGTCTACTCGACCACTGCCGGAACCGGATTGTCGGCTTTCACAAAACTCGCGATCATCGTCGTCGTTCGCCGTGGCGACGTCAGAGCAATGGGCATTTTGTGAGGTGCACCAATGCTCGGGATGGGATCGCAAGCGTCGCCGGACTCCCGAGTTTCGACCCTAAGCGGCCCCCGCCCTGAGCGCCCCGCGCCGCCGCGGCGCCACCGCGGCCGCCGCAGGCTCCCCGCCGCGAGCGAGCGCCAGCACCATGCCGGTGAAGATCTCCTGCAACGCCGTCGTCGAGAGCCGGCCCCCCGGCTTGTACCAGGTGCAGATGCCCGACAGCATGGCGAGGATCGCCAGCGTCGCCATCCGGGTGTCGGCGAGCCGGAACTCCCCGGTGGCGCAGCCGTGGTCGAGGATGTCGCCGAGCTTGCGCTCGTAGTCGCGCCGCATCGCCACCACGGCGGCGAGGTTGTCGGGCTCCAGGCTGCGCAGCTCCGAGTAGCAGATGAACACCTCCTGCGGCCGCTCGACGTGGTAGGCGACGTGGAATTCGGTGAACCGGGTCAGCCGCTCTTCCCCGCTCCCCTCCGCCAGCAGGGCCGCGTCGAGGGCGGCGTGCAGGTCGAGCATGTGCCCGCGGATGAGGTCGAACAGGAATTCCTGCTTGTTGCGAAAATAGTTGTAGAGCGAGCCCTGCTGGATGCCGACCTCGGCCGCGAGCTGGCGCAGGCTCATCGCGGCGTAGCCGTGGGTGGCGATCAGGTTCAACCCCGCCCGCCGGATGGCCTCCTCGGTCCGCGGTCCCGACGAGCCTGCGATACGCGCCATGCTGCCCCTAACCCCGCCCTCACGGGGCGTGCCGCCCCACGACTTTCGTCGGCCCAGTGTAGCACTTGACGCTCGGAAAAAAACAGTCGAACGTATTTTCATCACGGATGACCGGGACGCATACCCGGCATCTCAGAATGGCAGAGCGGCGCCGGACACGAGCGCGGCCGCCATCCTCAGGGGAGGATCAGGCGTGGCGGAAACCCTCGCGGTTCGCCAGATCTCGTTGCGCTTCGGCGGCGTCAAGGCGCTGACGGATGTCAGCTTCGCGGTCGAGAAGGGCGAACTCTTTTCGATCATCGGCCCGAACGGCGCCGGCAAGACCTCGATGATCAATTGCATCTCGGGCCGCTACCGGCCGTCCGAGGGCCAGATCCTGCTCGACGGGCGCGACATCACGAAGGCGACGCCGAACCAGCGTCCGAAGCTCGGCATCGGCCGCACCTTCCAGAACCTCGCGCTCTTTCACCACATGAGCGTGCTCGACAACATCCTGGTCGGGCGCCACCACCTGATGCGCAACAACTTCGTCACCGGCTCGCTGTACTGGCTGCCCGGTGTCCAGAGCGAGGAACTGGCGCATCGCCGCCGGGTCGAGGAGATCATCGACTTCCTCGACCTCCAGGCCTACCGAAAGGCGCCCGCCGGCACCCTGTCCTACGGGTTGCGCAAGCGGGTGGAACTGGCCCGCGCCATGGCGCTGGAGCCGAAGCTGATCCTCCTCGACGAGCCGATGGCCGGCATGAACCTCGAGGAGAAGGAGGACATGGCCCGCTACATCGTCGACCTCAACGAGGAGTTCGGCATGACCGTCGTGATGATCGAGCACGACATGGGCGTGGTCATGGACATCTCGCACCGGGTGATGGTGCTCGATTTCGGCCGCCGCATCGCGCTCGGCCGCCCCGAGGCCGTTCTGGCCGATCCGCACGTGCGGAAAGCCTATCTCGGTGAGGAGGATGAGGAACCGGCCTCGCCCGAACCGGTGAGGGCGGTGTCGTGATGACGGACTTCACCGCGCGGGCAGAGAGCGCCGACACCTTCCCGAAGCTCCTGCGCCTCAACGCCGCCGAGCACCCGCACGAGGTCGCCCTGCGGGAGAAGATCTTCGGGCTCTGGCGCCCGACCACCTGGGGCGAATACCACGCCCGCACCCGCGCCTTCGCGCTCGGCCTGTCCGATCTCGGCATCGACGCCGGCGACGTCGTCGGGCTGATCGGCGACAACCGGCCCGACTGGGTGGCGGGCGAGATCGCCGCCCACGCGCTCGGCGCCCTGTCGCTCGGCCTCTACCGCGACGCGCTCGAGGACGAGGTCCAGTACCTCCTCGCCTTCGCCGGGGTGAAGGCGGTGATCGCCGAGGACGAGGAGCAGGTCGACAAGCTCCTCAACCTCGCCGACCAAGTTCCTTCTCTGCGCCACATCGTGTTCTGCGACCCCCGCGGGATGCGCAAGTACGACGACCCGCGGCTGATCTCGGCGGAAGCCCTGGCGGCCAAGGGCGAGGCGCTGCACGCCGCCGATCCGGGCCTCTATGACCGGATGGTCGACGCGACCGACGCCGAGGCGGTGGCGATCCTCTGCACCACGTCGGGCACCACGGCGCGGCCGAAGCTCGCGATGCTGAGCGGGGGCCGGGTGCTGCGCCACTGCGCCCGCTACCTCGCCGCCGACCCCAAGGGACCGGAGGACGACTACGTCTCGGTTCTGCCGCTGCCCTGGATCATGGAGCAGGTCTACGCGCTCGGCCAGGCTTTGCTCTCTCGCATGAAGGTCAACTTCGTCGAGGATGCCGACACGCTGATGCACGACTTCCGGGAGATCGCCCCGACCTTCGTTCTCTTCGCCCCCCGGGTCTGGGAGGCGGTGGCCGCCGACGTGCGCGCCCGGATGATGGACGCGTCGCCCTTCAAGCGCGCCCTCTACGAGTGCGGCATGAGGATGGGCCTCTCCGCCCTCGACAAGGGCACGCGCTCAGGCGCAGCCGATGCCCTGCTGTTCCGGGCCCTGCGCGACCGGCTCGGCTTCACGCGGCTGACCTCGGCCGCCACCGGCGGCGCGGCGCTCGGGCCCGACACGTTCCGGTTCTTCCGCGCCATGGGCGTGCCGCTCCGCCAGCTCTACGGCCAGACCGAGACGCTCGGCGCCTACACCCTGCACCGGGGCGAGACGGTCGATTTCGACACGGTCGGCGTGCCGTTCGACGACAGCATCGAGATCCGGGTGCTCGATCCCGACCGCAACGGCATCGGCGAGGTGCTGGCGCGCCACGCCAACATGTTCCACGGCTACTACAAGGCCGATCCGAACGCCCCGAACGACGTGCGCGACGGCTGGATGCACACGGGCGATGCCGGGTACGTCGACAAGAAGGGCGAACTGGTCGTCATCGACCGGATCAAGGACCTCGCCGTCAACGCCCATGGCGAGCGCTTCTCGCCGCAATACATCGAGAACAAGCTGAAGTTCTCTCCCTACGTGGCCGAAGCCGTGATCCTCGGCGCCGGGCGCGAGTACCTGGCGGCGCTGATCTGCATCCGCTACGCGGTGGTGGCGAAGTGGGCCGAGAAGAACCGCATCGCCTTCACCACCTACTCGGACCTCGCCTCGAAGCCGGCGGTGATCGAGCTGATCCGTGCCGAAGTCGAGCGGGTGAATGCGGGGCTCACCGACGTCCAGCGCGTCGCCAAGTTCGTGCTCCTCTACAAGGAGCTCGACGCCGATGACGGCGAGCTGACCCGTACCCGCAAGGTCCGCCGCGGCGTCATCAACGAGAAGTATTCCGACCTGATCGACACGATCTATGCCGGCGCGCCGAGCTACCGGGTCGACACGGTGATCCGGTTCCAGGACGGCACGACGCAACGCATCCGCACCACCCTGCCGGTGATCGACCTCACGGCGGCCCCCGCCACCCTCGCCGCCGCCGAATAGGGCTTCATGAGGCCATGAACACCCACCTGCTGCTCCAGCTCGTCGTCAACGGGCTGATCGTCGGCGCCCTCTACGGCGTGGTCGCGATGAGCTTCGTCCTGATCTACAAGGCGAGCCAGGTCGTGAACTTCGCACAGGGCGAGTTCCTGCTCATCGGCGCCTGGGTGTGCTGGTGGCTGCTCACCACCTACCAGCTGCCGTTCCTGGTCGGCATGGGCATCACCTTCGCCTTCATGCTGGTCTTCGGCGTCGCCCTCCAGGTGGTGGTGCTGAGACCCCTGATCGGCGAGCCGATCATCTCGGTGATCATGGTGACGATCGGCCTGTCGATCTTCTTCCAGGCCCTGTGCAAGTGGCTGTTCGGGGTCTTCGCCCAGCCCTTCCCGCCGATCTTCTCGACGCAGTCGGTGTCGTTCCTCGGGCTCGAGATCCAGACCGTCTACCTGATGAGCCTCGGCATCTCGGTCGCCATGATGGCGGGCTTCGCCTGGTTCTTCCGCTACTCGAAGCACGGTCTTGCCATGCGGGCGACCGCCTTCAACCAGCAGGTGGCCCAGTCGCTCGGCATCTCGGTCCGCAACGTCTTCGCGCTGGCCTGGGCGATCTCGGCGGTGGTCTCGTCGGTCGCCGGCATCGTGGTCGGCATCGTCAACGGCGTATCCTCGGCCCTGTCGCTCTACGGCATCAAGGTGTTTCCGGCGGTGATCCTCGGCGGGCTCGACTCGGTCGTCGGCGCGGTGATCGGCGGCCTGGTGATCGGGGTGCTGGAGAACGTCGCGCAGTACGTCGACGGCCAGTACCTGCACTGGGGCAACCTCTACGAGATCGTTCCCTTCTACGTCCTGGTGGTGATCCTGATGATCAAGCCCTACGGCCTGTTCGGCACCCGCGACATCGAGCGCGTCTGATGGCGACCCAGAGCCTGATCCCCGCCGGCGACTACCGCACCACGTACGCCGCCGACACCACCATCTTCCCGACCGCCGGCAGCCGCTACGCGGTCTGGGCGGGGCTGGCGCTGCTCTGCCTCGCGCCCCTGGTCCTCGACCGCTACTGGCTGAGCCTGCTGATCCAGATCGGCTACTTCGCGGTGGCGGCGCTGGGCCTCAACATCCTGGTCGGCTTCACCGGCCAGATCTCGATCGGGCACGCGGCCTTCTTCGGCTTCGGCGCCTTCGCGTCGGCCTGGCTGTCGAACAATTACGGAATCCCGGTCTTCTTCGCGATCCCGCTCGCCGGCGTCCTGACCACCGCGATCGGGCTGATCTTCGGCCTGCCGGCGGCCCGGCTCAAAGGTCTCTACCTCGCCATCGCGACGCTCGCCGCGCAGTACATCCTGCAGGACTTCTTCGCCCGGGCGAACTGGTTCACCGGCGGCGTCGCCGGCACGGCGGCGGAGGCGTTCTCGATCTTCGGGTTCGCCTTCGACACCGACCACCGCTACTTCTACGTGGTGCTCGCCTACCTGGTGCTGACCTTCGTGCTCGCCACCAACCTGATGCGCTCCCGCGACGGGCGGGCGCTGGTGGCGGTGCGCGACCACTACCTCTCGGCGGAGATGATGGGGATCAACCTCACCCGCTACCGCACCCTGTCCTTCGGCCTCTCGGCCTTCTTCGCCGGCATCGGCGGCGCGCTCTACGCGCATTACCTGCAATTCGTCTCGGTCGAGGGTTTCGGGATCCTGCTCTCGATCCAGTTCCTCGGCATGATCATCATCGGCGGCCTCGGCTCGATCATGGGCACGCTGATGGGCACCGCCTTCATGGTGCTGGTGCCGGAGGCGATGGGCTGGCTCACCGACGCGGTGCGCGGCTCGTCCCTCGACCGGGCGCTGGCACTCAAGGACAACCTGTCCTTCCTGCGCGAGATGGCGATCGGCCTCGTGATCGTGCTGTTCCTGATGTTCGAGCCCGACGGGCTCGCCCATCGCTGGCGCCAGATCAAGGCGTACTGGAAGCTGTACCCGTTCTCGCACTGAACCCCATCGACGAGGCCGGACGAACCGGCCCGCCAACCGGAGGAAACCCATGCTTCGTCTCTCCCTCGCCTCGGCCGCCGCCCTCGCGCTCAGCCTGCCGGCGCTGGCCGCCGAGATCCCGATCGGTCACCTCGCCGACCAGAGCGGCGCCACGTCGGATGTCGGCGTGCCCTACGCCCAAGGGGTGGCCGACGCCCTCGCCTACGTGAACCGCAAGGGCGGCATCAAGGGCGAGAAGATGAACGTCGAATCGGTCGATTACGGCTACCAGGTGCCCCGCGCCGTCGCGCTCTACAAGAAGTGGACCGGCGGGCGCGACAAGGTCGCAGCGATCCAGGGCTGGGGCACCGCCGACACCGAGGCGCTCTCGGCCTTCGTCACCAAGGACGAGGTGCCCTACATCTCCGGTTCCTACGCCGCCCAGGTCAGCGACCCGACCGGCGCCAGCGGCAAGGCCAAGGCCGCGCCCTACAACTTCTTCTACGGCCCGTCCTACTCGGATGCGCTGCGTGCCATGCTGATGTGGGCCGCCGACGACTGGAAGGCCAAGGGCAAGACCGGCAAGCCGAAATACGTCCATATGGGCGGCAACCACCCCTACCCGAACTCGCCCAAGGAAGCCGGCGAGGCGATGGCGAAGGACCTCGGCTTCGAGGTGCTGCCGGCGATCGTCTTCGCGCTGGCGCCGGGCGATTACACGGCGCAGTGCCTGACCGCCAAGAATGCCGGTGCCAACTACGCCTATCTCGGCAACACCGGCGGGTCGAACATCTCGCTGCTCAAGTCCTGCAAGTCGGTCGGCACCGACATCCAGTTCATGGGCAACGTCTGGGGCATGGACGAGAACGCCGCCAAGGCGGCCGGCGAGGCGGCGAACGGCGTCGTCTTCCCGGTCCGCACCGCAGCGGTGAGCGGCAGCACCGCGCCCGGCATGGCGATGGCGGCCGAGATCTCGAAGGTGTCGGACGCCGCCGGCACCGCCTACCGGCCGGTGCACTACTACACCGGCATCTGCGCCGCCCTCTACATGACCGAGGCGCTCGCCTGGGCCAAGGACAATGGCGGGCTCGCCGGCCCCAACGTCCGCAAGGGCTTCTACCAGAAGAAGGACTGGGTGCCGGCCGGCATGGAGGGCGTCTGCGTCCCCTCGACCTGGTCGCCGACCGACCACCGCGGCATGATGGAGGTGCACATCTACCGCGCCAAGATCTCGGGCCCGACCGACGGGGCGCTGCCCGACCTGATGAAGGCCGGCACGATCAAGCTCGAGCCGGTCAAGACCGTGACCCTGCCGCGCAAGAGCGAGTGGCAGGGGTGGTGAGAACCGCCCTCGACCGGTGACCCGCCTCTGAACCCTCCCCCCTCTGCGGGGGAGGGTGCCCCACGGAGTGGGGCGGGAGAGGGGACCGCGACGCTGCCGGATGTGGCGCCCTTCACGGTGGCCGCGCCCTGTCCGGAAGCGGTGTCCCCTCTCCCGACCCCTGCTGACGCAGGGGCCACCCTCCCCCGCAGAGGGGGGAGGGTTCGACGTCGCATCTCGTTTAGCGAAAGCCGTCCGATGTCGCAGGTCATGACCCTGGAGCGCCCGATTCCCGACGCCGCGCAGGCTCCCCTCCTCAGCTTGCGCAACGTCGAGGTCGTCTACGACGACGTCATCCTCGTCCTGCGCGGCCTCAGCCTCGACGTGCCGGCGGGCTCGATCACGGCGCTGCTGGGCGCCAACGGCGCCGGCAAGTCGACGACGCTGAAGGCGATCTCGGGCCTGCTGCGCTCGGAGGACGGCGAGGTCACCCGCGGCGAGATCGTGTTCGACGGCGCCCGCATCGACGGCATCGAGCCTGACCGGATCGTGCGCCGCGGCATCTTCCAGGTGATGGAGGGCCGCCGCATCGTCGCCGACATGACGCCGATGGAGAATCTGCGCCTCGGCGCCTTCTCGCGCCGCGACAAGGAGATCGGCCAGGACCTCGAGCGGGTGCTGACCTACTTCCCGCGCCTCAAGGAGCGCACGGGGGCGGCGGGCTACCTCTCTGGCGGCGAGCAGCAGATGCTGGCGATCGGCCGCGCGCTGATGGCCCGCCCCCGCCTGATCCTGATGGACGAGCCCTCGATGGGCCTCTCGCCGCTCCTGGTGAAGGAGGTCTTCGGCATCATCCGCCAGATCAACCAGGATCTGGGCGTCACCATCCTCCTCGTCGAGCAGAACGCCCGCGCCGCCCTCTCGGTCGCCGACCGCGGCTACATCATGGAGCAGGGCAAGGTCGTGCTCGACGGCACGGTCGAGGAGTTGCGCACCAACGAGGACGTGAAGGAATTCTACCTCGGCGGTGCCGGCGACCAGCGCAAGAGCTTCCGGAACTTGAAGAGCTTCAAACGGCGCAAGCGGTGGATTTGAAGATATTGCCCATCCGGTTCGCAACCTCCCCTTGAGGGCATCTCTGGCCGGCGGCATCGATCCGGTACACGGCCGCATTTCTCCCGACGTCATCCCGGGGCTCGCCGAAGGCGAGAACCCGGGATCCATAACCGCTGACGGTGCCGAACGAAGCGATCGACGTTCCGCCTCGTCCTGCATCCTCAGCGGTTATGGATCCCGGGTTCCGCTGCGCGGCCCCGGGATGTTGGGGTGGACGGCCCCCGCCGGCATCATAAGTGCCAGGTTGAGGTCGTCTGAC